>CAYGYP010000127.1:0-5848 GCA_964354115.1 uncultured Candidatus Bathyarchaeia archaeon
AAAATGGGTCACAGAAGCATAACAAGCACCACTATCTATGAGAACAGCGAGCCCAACCAAAACGTGGAAACCTACACAGTCAAAGCCGTGACCACAAGGGAAGAAGCAGAAAAGCTTATCGCTCTAGGCTACGAGTTCCATTATCGCGCAGAGGATGGAGTTGACTTGTTCCGCAAAAAGGTGATAGGACTTGACTGAGATAGATACAAGTGACTTGAGCAAATATGTTGTCGGCTATGATGAAAAGACCGAGTGCTGGAAGCTGAGTTTCAGAACACATTCCGTACAGATTCAGAACACCTTCGCCGAAATGTTTCCCATGTGGGCGGGAAGGGTGCTAATCACCGCTGATAGCGAAGAATGGGCCTTGACAGCTGCGACAACCGCTACTGGCTTAGCTACAAGCGTGATAATGTCCCCTGCAGAAGCAGGAATAGAAGGAGTCTCGTCAGCCGAAAGAACGCCGGACAGTCGCGTTGGCGTTACGATCCAAATATACAATCGCAACAGGTTTGATTTGAAAAAACAGATGATATTGCGCATAGGCCAGTGCATAATGACCTGCCCGACAACCTCAGCTTTCGACGCCATGCCGAACGCCAAAAGGAAGCTGAAGGTGGGTAGAAGTTTGCGGTTTTTTGGCGATGGATTCCAAAGAAAAGCCTTGGTAGGAAGCAGGAAAGTTTGGAAAATCCCGGTCATGGAAGGATATTTCATCGTCGAAGACATGTTTGGGGTAGCTGAAGCAGTGGCTGGTGGGAACTTCATCATTCTAGCTAAGGACAAGCTTTCAGGGTTGAAAGCGGCTGAAGAATCAGTGAAGGCCATTAGGGCTGAAACGAGTGAGGTGATTTTGCCGTTCCCAGGTGGAATTTGCCGGTCAGGCTCGAAAGCTGGCTCATTGAAGTATAAGCTTAGCGCGTCCACGAATCATCCTTTCTGTCCACGTTTGAGAGCGCTTGTACCAGACACGCAGGTGCCTGAGGACGTGAATTGCGTTTATGAGATCGTCATCGACGGCTTAAGCGTTGACGCGGTCAGAAGGGCTGTAGGCGAAGGGGTCAAGGCCGCCGCAACTATACCTGGTGTCATGAGAATTTCAGCTGGAAACTATGGCGGAAAGCTAGGTCCGTACAAGGCTGTTTTGAAGGAAGTTCTGGGCTTATCTTAGCCTTCTTTCCAAATCATTTATCTTATTCTTCATAGTGTAACCTTAAGATTATAGCAGCAATCGTGAGTGCAATTGAGCACTGCTAAGAAGACTTCGTTAGAACTATTCAGGCTGAAGAAGACGTTGAATACGCTTGCGACTAAGGAAGGCCGCGGGACCGAGCTTGTTTCAGTGTACGTTCCGCCTGGAAAGCAGATAAGCGACGTGCTGAACATGCTCAGGGATGAGTATGGCACGGCTTCAAACATAAAGTCCACGACCACCCGCAAGAACGTGATGGACGCCATCGTTAAGGTTCAGCAGCGCCTCAAACTGTTCAGGGAACCTCCGGAGAACGGGCTCGTAATATTCTGCGGTGCCATCCCCCAAAACGGGCCTGGAAGCGAAAGAATCGAAACCTACGTGATAATGCCGCTTGAGCCGATACACATATACCTCTACAGGTGCGATGCAAGGTTCCACACTGAATACCTGCAAGAGATGCTCAGGGAAAAGGAGACGTATGGCATACTTCTCATAGACGCTTCACAAGCCACGCTTGCTACGCTTCAGGGCAGAAGACTTGAGATAGTGAGGGAATTAACCTCAGGAGTTCCGGGAAAAACGCGTGCTGGTGGACAGTCAGCTAGGAGGTATGAGCGGCTTAGGGACATGAGGCTTCAGGAATATTTCACCCGGGTAGGCCAGCATGCAAATGAGACATTTCTTCCGATAGAGAACCTTAAGGGTCTGATCTTAGGCGGGCCGGGCCCTACGAAGTATGATTTCGAAAAGGGCGACTACTTGAACTACACGCTGAAGGACAAGATCATCGATGTCATCGACACGTCATACGTGGAAGAGCAGGGTGTCAAAGAAATCGTCGACAAAGCTCCTGAGATAATGCGCAAAATACGGTATATAGAGGAGAAGAAGCTGATGCAGCAGTTCCTCTATGAGATTGGGCATGACACTGGATTGGTAACATATGGCGAGGAAGATGTCAGAAGAGCCTTGGAAACCGGAGCCGTCAAAACGCTGCTGCTTTCCGACGGCTTGGACGCAGCGCGGGTAACGTTGAAATGCAACGCCTGCGGGTATCAGGAGCAACAGACGTTGAAAAGCCAAATGCTGCCAAGTCTTGGACAAGACCTGTCGGGAAAACCCTGCCCGAAATGCAAGGCACCGGCGTTAGGAGTGGCTGAAACTCAAGACCTCATAGACAACCTGGCTCAGCTGGCCGAGTATACTAACACGGAAGTGGAGATAATATCTGGCGAAACCGAAGAGGGCCAAATGCTCAAGAACTCTTTCGGCGGAATAACCGCGATACTGCGCTTCAAAACCCAAGGTTAGAATTTCTGATCTAGTAATGCGCGTTCAACTTCGCTCTTTCTAACGTCTCTTATGAGCAGTTTCTTCTGTTTGGATGAGAAGCCTGAAACAAGCTCTACTTTCCTGTGAAAAAGTCTGGAAAATTCTTTGATTATTTCTCTGTTGGCTTTGCCCTTAGACGGTTCCTCCGTGCAGAAAACAGTAATATCGTCTCCCTCAACGATGATTCTGAAGGCTTCGCATCTTGGCTTCACAAGGACTTCTAGGATTGAGCCTTCCTTTGTCTCGCTGACTTTCATACCCTTCAGTTGAATGGCTGTCTGACCAGATAAAAGCGTGTTCGAAGGCAAACTGGAACAGAAAAGGATAAGCGTCAAAATGGGTCTACCATGCTCAGGCGTCAAGGATGAGACATCCCTCAGCATACTTAGACTGGTACGTTCATGTGAAAGAAGCAAGATACGATTTCAGATCAAGCGGCCTATCATATTTCAAGTATAGACTTGATCTGGGCGAAGTTGACCTAAGCGTCAACTATCCAAATGGCAACCCAAAGACAGTTGAACTGCTGGCTCAGAGATATCATGCGCAACCTGAAAACGTTTTCATATCAAGTGAAGGTGCATCAGGCCAAAACGCGCGAATAATCCGTTATCTGGCAGAAAGAAACAGGAAGAGAAACGAGGCCATAGTCGAATATCCGACTTACGAACCTCTGTTGAGACTTGCTCAAGAACACTTTCCAAGAGTGAAGAGACTTGAAAGAACTCCGGAAGAAGCGTACGAACTCGATGCTGACAGGCTTCGAAAAACGGTTTCACAAAAAACAGGCTTGCTCGTGCTGACCAATCCTCATGCACCAAGCGGAGCAATATCAAGTAGGAACGATTTGAAAGAGGCGTGTGAGGTCGCAAACGAGTTCGGCTTTTTTGTCATGTGCGACGAGATTTATGCGGAATTCGATCGGAACGCTGTACCGTCAGTCTTCTCCGTTGATCCTGAGCACGGTATAGTTACGACGAGTTTCACGAAGGCTTATGGTCTTGGCGGGTTGAAGCTTGGAACGGCGTTGGCTAACAAGGAGCTTGTGAATGAGCTCCACACCGACGTGCTGAACACCGTTGGCAGTAGCCCAAACATCGTGCAACTAGCCGCGACAGAACTTCTTACAAAGGGCAATGAAAGCATGGAGAGGCACAAGAGAAAATGGGTTCAGGTGAAGCATGAAACTGAAAAATTGCTAGAGCAAAAGAGGTTTGAATATTTCCCGAATAGAGTCAGCATCACTTACTGGGTGAAGCTACCAATAGAAAACACCTACAAATGGACAGATGAGTATGCCATACCAAAGTATGGCTTAGCCCCTGTCCCGGGAGCATTCTTTCTCTTTAAAAATGGCTACAAAATGGCAAAGTCAAGCATGGTCAGACTTGGCCTAGGCACTGTGGACCCTGATAGACCGAACCTTTCAGAAGCCTTTGAAGCTCTTGAAGAAGCGACAAAGACGTGGCTCGTGAAGTAGCCGCTTTGACTTGAAGGTGCCAAAAGAATAAAGGCTTCTTCTCTAACTCTACGGTAAGCTCAGAAAGCAGGTGCCACACTCATGTCCAGATTAGCGGGTTACGTGCGGGCTCTATCTTTTGGCTTTCCTTTCAAGGCTTTCACCCGCGACATCTGGCTGATCTGCCTTTCCAACGTGATAGGAGCCTTCGGAGAAGGCCTGTACTTTTGGGTTTTCCCCTTATACGTCAAGCAGTTGCATGCAGATTACGTGCAGCTTGGTCTGGTCTTCTCTGCCTTATATGGTGCTTCAGCATTAGCACCTCTCCCCGGAGGCTTATTGGCTGACCGGTTTGATCGAAAGAAAATCCTGATCTTGGCCTGGCTACCCTGGGTTTTCGCTCCGTTTCTTTATTCTTTCGCCCAAGACTGGGTGCAGCTGATTCCTGGAGCAGTATGTTGGGGAACATCTATGATTGGTGTTCCAGCTGTGAACGCGTACGTTATCACGTCGGTTGATGACAAGAGGAATTTGGCTTCTGTCCTCTCATTCGTGTGGGCTAGCTATTCTTTCAGCTACATTTTCGCGCCGACGGTTGGAGCTTTCCTGGCGACAGTCTTTGAAATGCGCTGGGTGCTTCGTCTCGCTACGCTATTATGTGCTGTAGCCACTGGTGTTTTCTTCTTTCTCCACAGTCAACGCCCTCGGAAAAAAGAGATGGTATCGCAGATCCAGCCTTTGGCTGAAGAGAAAAAGCTCTGGAGGAGAATGCTTGTTTGGTCAGGCTTCTTCACGGCAACAACATTCTTTGCCACACTCGCCAGACCTTTCGTGCCGACCTATCTGGACAACCCAGTTGGTCTGAGCGAATTCTACATAGGGCTGTTTGGCTCAATCAATTTCGCGGGCATGACGTTCATAGGCATTACAATGGGAAGGCTAGGAGACAAGCGACAGAAGTCAACTGCAATCGGCATGTGCCTGGCTCTTTACGCAGCATCGATGATACCTATGTTGTTAATCCGGGAGCCAACCGCGTTGATGTTCATGGCTTTCCTCTATGGGAGTTCGATGGTCATAGGTTCTCTTGTCAGTTCCTACGTTGGCACCATCGCACCAGAAAGCAAACGCGGCCTGTGGGTTTCCATTCCTCAAACTCTAAGCTTGCTAGCAGGCGTCATAGCGCCTTACATTGGAGGATACCTCTATACGCAGTCTCCGTACTACGCTCTCATAGCTTCAATTATCCCCATGCCTTTTCTCGCGCTGATTGCATTAACAAAGCTGAAAGAATGAATCAGCACAGAAAAAAGTACCATGCTGTCCACTTAGCATCGATAGAGACAAGATTGCTAAACGTTTTGTCGATTGGAATTGTGAATCCAGAATATTGATCTCGTCTTCTTAAAATAGATATGCAGAAACAAGCTATGCGCGATTAGGTGGGAATATTGAAAGCTGATCACAAGCAGAATGCAGAGGGCAAGAGTTCCGGTACATCAGAAAAAAGTTCTAGAAAGTGGAGAATAGAAGCTAAAAAGCCGTTGTATCTGCTTCGCTACGAATAGAATAGCCAAGGGCAGATTTCGCTTCTAGATTCAGATGGACCGGTGGGGACTAGAACCCAAACGGGTTCAAGTCCAACACTCTGTGCACGTTTTTTCCGTCTCTCGCTCCAACGCGCGCTAACTTGGTCGTCTGCTAGAGTTTCAGTCCTTTTTTCACTCGCTTGCCAAGCTCAGGGTCAGATTTGGTAAGGTTCTCGACCATACGTTGTTGAATCGGCTTGTCTGCCTTTCCTAGCGAATCAACGATGTTATCAACCAAATGGTCCTGATCCATTTTGTTGAGTGAACGATAGC
>CAYGYP010000128.1:0-5830 GCA_964354115.1 uncultured Candidatus Bathyarchaeia archaeon
TATACTTTTGGCGCGCACAGGTATGTGAGTGTCAGATATTAAACCCACAATTTTCGTTGAATCGCTCTCGCGAAGTCTTGAATGGAACTGCACTTGCTCGCCGACCAACCAGAGCCCTCTCTAACAGAATGTACTATCGCCAAGCGAAATAAGAAGCTTGAAGGAAGAATGATCATTATGGAGAGAGTGCAGAGCCCGAGTTAATGCCCTGTTCTCCCATATCTGCAAGCTTTCTGGCATTCTGCACACATTATGTGAGCGTTTTTCGTCAAAGAAGGCTCGTACCTTGCCAATTTCTCGGCATACTCAGGGATATTTCCGCCGTGAATGTGCATCCCGACAAGGCACTTGCTGTCGTCGACCTCGTAGGGCGCCAAGGGCACCAGTCGGGCAGGCTCTGATGCAGTTCTCGCAATCGCCACAAAGATCCTGATCAAACGGTTCATCTGCCGTCAACTCGGCATTTGTTACGACAGGCACTATGCCCATCATGGACCATACTTCGGATTGACTATTAACGCGTTCTTTCCGTAGTTTCCAAAACCCGCCAGCTGCGCCAATCTCTTGTACGAAACCAAATCCCCCACGTCAGCACTGTAGCCCTTCTTTTCCAGATAGCTTATTACCTCAAGAGCTAAAACTGACAGTGGAAAATAGCCAGGGTAGACCCATTTCCCATTTTTTCGAATCGCGATTTCAAGCATGCCATCCCAAACATGATAGCCCATCACAACTATGGATTTTGCGTCAGGCAAGCCCTCGGTTGTCTTCTTGGTGTATTCTCGGTATTTCCAGCCTACCTAAACAGGCGGAAACGCATCAATATTCTCTGCAGAGACGATTCCGACCAGAGTTGCGCCTGACTTGAATGCGGCTGTCTTAACAGCTGATGCGAGTTTTTCAGCTTCAGATCTACTCTTCACGCTTCACTCATTAATTCCTATCTCCGTTTTTGAACTTGAGCTCAGAGCGCTGGGCTGTTCACACTGTTAAAGCAAAGTCTTAAACAGATCAGCATTATACACTGAACAGAAGGTGAACGAAAATGTGTGCAAAGCTGTTGCGGGAAATCGAAGAGGAAGCAACCGATTTTCTGAGCGGGTTGATCCGCGTAAATACGACGAATCCCCCTGGAAACGAAACTGCGGCCGCAAAATATGTTGCCAAATCCTTAGAGAAGGATGGTTTCAAATGCGAATTGTTCGAGTCTGCAGCTGGAAGAGGCAGTGTGGTAACTCGCCTTAAAGGAGCAAGCTTGAAACCCAGTTTGCTCCTGCTTTCACACTTGGATGTGGTGGCTGCAAATCCTAAAGAGTGGAGCGTCGATCCTTTCAGCGGCTTGGTTAAAGATGGTTTCGTCTGGGGCCGAGGCGCATTAGACATGAAAGGGATGACGGCCATCGAAGTCATGGTCCTAAAGCTTCTGAAAAGAAACAACGTGAAACTCAAAGGCGATGTCATACTGGCCGCAACGGCCGACGAGGAAAAAGGCGGCGAAGCAGGTGCAGGTTGGCTGGTTCGGAACCATCCTGACAAAGTACGCGCGGACTGTGTTCTGAATGAGGGCGGAGGCATGGCAATGAAGATTGATGGAAAGAATATGTTCACCATAAACACTGCCGAGAAAGGCATCTTGTGGTTCAAGGTCAAAGCAGGCGGAACGCCTGGTCATGGCTCTGTGCCCGGCGCTGCAGACAATGCAATTTTGCGGATGAACAGAGTTGTTGAAGAGCTCGGAGGCTACCGCTCGAAAATCTTGCTTCTTCCCACTGTCAAACAATACATAGGCGAGATTGCAAGGTCAAGCAAGCTTCGAGACCTTCCAGGTCTGCTTCAAAACCCGATGAAGAGCGATCAGATCTTGGACAAGCTGGCTCAAGAAGACAAATACCTGGCTGAAGAGCTTCGGGCAAGACTCAGAATGACTGTCACGCCAACCATGATCAACGGCGGAGTGAAAGAAAACATAATTCCGTCAGAATGCGAAGCAGTTTTTGACTGCCGAGTTCTGCCAGGCCAAAGTCCAACAGAAGCCTTAGGCGAAATCAAGGGCCTTTTGAAGGATGCTGGCTTGGATAAGCTGACTTTTGAGATAATCCAAGCGAATGAACCGTCTGAATCCTCATTGGGCACTTCACTTTACCGACTGATTACGGACGTTTTGAAAGAATTTGAATCTGGATGCCGCGTGGCCCCTGTTATGCTCACCGGCGGAACGGACTCTCGCTTCTTTAGAAAGTTGGGCAGCGTTTGTTACGGTTTTCATCCTGTACGTCCGGAAACATCATACTCGGAAATGCAAGAGACAATCCATGGGATAGATGAGCGCATATCAACAGAGAACCTTGTGTTCGGAACAAGCGTGCTCTACAATGTAGTTGAACGATTTATGACTTGAAACGGAGCAGACGCAATGTGAGAAGGAGCGATAGGGGGCTTATTGAGAAGCTTCGAAATCACGAAAGAAGCCTAGAGAGCCATCTTAAGAAGGCATCGGAGTTTCTGGTCAAATGTCAAATCATCGAACCCTACGTTGAGAAAGGCATGCTTCATGGTTGTGTCTGCCCGTGGGAGATAGGGGAATCCGCTGACGACGGCATGTTTCCTATACTTGAAGATTACCATGACACTCTTGAATCAATTTGGGTTTGGTCACTTTACAGTAAGCTCGGCCGTGGCCTGTCCTTCAAGCCAAACATAGATTGGGCGTGGACGTACATCATCAGAAATTGGAAGCGATTCATAGGCAAAGAAAACAGGAAGGACAAGAGCCTTTACGATTGCTCTTACGTGTTGTTCTCTGGGATTATGTTCGGAACAGTTTTCGATGATAGCAGGTACGAAGGCCAGCTCATGCAAGCCGGAAACCGTTTAGCAGAATATCTTGGCACGCCGGGGTCAATAGAAGGCCGAGAGTATTTTGATCCTTTCTGGATGGTGCATTGCTTAGAGCTTGCGGCGAAAAAACTGAAGCAGAAGCGATGGCGTAAGGTTGCTGAAACCTTTGTTGAGAACACCTTAGTCCACGTAAAGAACCCATTCTCGAGTGTGGCTGAAGAACCGGTTCATGAGGGTCCTGGGGGTCATGATTTCTTTTCAAAGAACGCGAACATGGCTCTTGCTTTGATGTCGTGCTTTGGTCACAAGAGAACAGCAGGGGAGATTTTGTCAACGAAGTTTCTGCCGTGCGTTCCGGCTAAGTTTGTGCTAAGACATGTTGATGAGAATGCTTGGAATGCGCATTTGGCCGCCGCGCTTGGCAAGGCTTACGTGTTGACTGGAAACGAGGAGTTTCTGCGTCGGTTTTTTGTTATTATGAATGAGCTTGCTAGCAGAGATGCAGGGAAGTCTGCTGCGCTTTCTCGTTCTTCGTCATTCTCTCGGCGGGAATCTTGGGTCACTTTCTTCTATGCACACGCTTACGCATCAGTTATGAAAGGCCCGACTGATTAATGTGAAGTTATAAATATGTGCTTCATTCGTTCTATGCTAGTGTTACAGAGGAGGTTTTGGTTTGCCAGCGATAGAAATTGGCAGAATCTGCGTTAAGTTGACTGGGAGAGAGGCCGGAAGAAAATGTGTCATTGTTGACTTGGCTGACAAGAGCTTCGTTTTGATAACCGGTCCGAAATCCGTGACAGGCGTCAAAAGGCGAAGAGCAAACATAAGCCATATTGAGCCTCTTCAAGATAAGGTGGAGATCAAACGCGGCGTTTCTGACGAAGAAGTGGTTGAAGCGCTTAAGGCTTCCGGCAAGCTGGAAGCGATGGCACAGATGGTCAAGCCAACTTTGGCGTGAGTTTAAACTCTTATATTTCAAACTCTTTTTCTATTCTGCAAGAGTGTAGATTCATTATGCCCAGAACTGTTCCTCCATGGGGACCTGAACGCAAGCTGCTTGTGAAGACTGAGGACAGAACAAACCCCAAGTACGGACGCAAACCCGAGGAAAGATCAGCTGAAGATTACATTCGATACGGCGTTATCAACCTGGACAAGCCTGCTGGCCCCACAAGCCACGAAGTGGCTGCTTGGGTCAAACGCATCCTTAAGCTTCAAGCAGTTGGTCACGGCGGGACTCTAGAGGCCTGAAGCACAGGCCAGAGAAATCCCAAAGTGACAGGCGTGCTGCCCGTTACCCTAGTGGAAGCTACGAAAGTTGTTCAAGCTTTGCTCTACGGCGGCAAAGAGTACATCTGTGTAATGAAACTTCATGCAGATGCACCTGAAGAGCACGTTAGAGAAGCCCTGACGGAATTTGAGGACCTGATTTATCAGCGTCCTCCTTTGAGGGCTTCAGTGAAGCGCCAGTTGCGCACTAGAAGGATCTACTACTTGGATTTTCTCGAGATGGATGGACGCAACGTCCTCTTCAAAGTCGGCTGCGAGGGAGGGACATACATAAGAAAACTCTGTTATGATGTAGGCGAAGTGCTGGGCTGCGGTGCACACATGCAGGAGCTACGCAGAACAAGAGCGGGGCCGTTTGTCGAAGACGAAGCTGTCACCTTGCACGATGTCTCCTACTGGTTTATGGAGTGGCAGAAGAACAACGACGAGACACTCCTGAGAAACTTCATCCAGCCCATGGAGCGGGCATTGGCTTTGACCCCAAAGATCTACGTCAGAGACTCAGCAGTTGACGCTGTCTGTTACGGAGCTCGTCTCACAGCCCCAGGCGTACTGTCTCTGGAAGCAGGAATAACCAAGGGTTCGATGGTCGCGATTCAAACTTTGAAAGGCGAGGCCGTAGCGTTAGCCAGAGCTGTGGTAGATGCAGAGGAGATCATGCGATTGGAACACGGAGTGGTTGCGAACACCGAACGAGTACTCATGCCCCGAGACACATACCCGAAGTGCTGGAAACGCGGCGAAAAGAACAATGACTAAAACGGGCAAGATTGCAGACCATTATTTCACAGAACGCCCAAGGTCAAAGCCGCAACTCGGATTGATTCACACTTATCTTCGAGGCAGACCCTTCGTTTTCGTAACGGCTTCAGGCGTCTTCTCTAGGAGGCGTGTCGATCTGGGCACGAGACTGCTGATCGAGTCAATGATCTTGCCGAGGGAAGGCCATGCGCTGGATGTTGGATGCGGTTACGGCGCTGTTGGGATTGCAGCTGCCAGCTTCAACCCGCGCCTGCACGTAACGCTGATTGATGTGAATACTCGTGCAGTTTGGCTTGCGAGCCAAAACATAGAGAGGAACTGTGCTGGCAATGCAGAGGCTAAACGTGGCTGCCTATACGAACCTGTTGAGGGTCTAAGTTTTGATTGTGTGCTTTCAAATCCACCTGTGAGCGTCGGAATGGAAACTGTGAAAGCCATAATCTTCGAAGCACCTGAGCACATGACACAAAAGGCCCATCTTCAGATGGTTGTGAAATCGAAAGTTGGTGGAAAAAGGCTGCAGATGATTTTCAAAGAGGCCTTCGGAAACGTCACCATCCTAGCAAGGGGAAGCGGCTACCGCGTGCTAATGTCAACAAAACAATAACACGGGGCAACCTATTGGAGTCATTTTCTGACACGATTGGAAAACCTATAATAAACCATGATTGAATTAGCTCCACGTTTGAGCCGGGGTCTCCTAGCCAGGTATGGAGCAAGCCTGGAGACGTTCAAGCATTGAACGCCGAAAAGCTTGTGGCCTCTCGGGGCCACGTGGGTTCAAATCCCACCCCCGGCGCCTGTACGTGCGGGGAAGGACCGTGAAATTCTAGTATGCTTGGACTCGATCCCAAAAAGGGAATTCGTACAACAATAGTCAACTGTCCACTGAAAAGAAACGGATCTCCAATCCAAACAGTTGCTCTATAATTGAAGT
>CAYGYP010000129.1:0-5828 GCA_964354115.1 uncultured Candidatus Bathyarchaeia archaeon
CGATTTTATCGAAAATCTCCAAATGTAAAGAAGCGTTAGACGCACTACACTAGCATTCAAGAGCTGCAGTCATCTTATCTTAATTTCCACAAAAAAGAAAGTTCACTCGGCAGAAAAGCGCATAAGGTTTTCTATTCACTGGGATGTCATGGTGAAGCTGCATTCCGCTTGCAGCCTGGGAGAAGGTGCTGTATTTTAGGTTCGTCAAAGATCAATGAAAGAGTTGAAAACTTACACGGATGAGCAGGTGAATGCAATAAGCATGCGGCAAAGAATGTCCCGATGGACGTGCTTAAGCGGATGACAGAGAAGGGTCTTTGTGCAATGCGCGATCTGAATCAAAGGGCTTTACAATGCAGAAAACCAATAGGGCTTTGACAATGCGGGCAAGCCCTGGTAGGGAAAGAGGTTTGAATCGCATCAAAATCTGCGAGAGAGGAGTCGAGAAATGAACAATCACAAACAACTCGGCATGCTCTTGGCGTTTGCGGCTGTCTCGGCCGCTTTGTGCCTGGGTCTGGTCAAGACCGAAGAGGAGGCCGATTTGTCTCTTCTCACGCTGGACCGGATTTTTGTCCAGCGCGAGTTTGAGACTGAGCGCTTCGGTCCAGTGCGGTGGCTGGAAAAGGGCTATCTCACTCTTGAGCCGGCTGATAAGGCCAGCCAGGATATTGCTTATTATGACGCAGCGACCGGGAGCAGAACGGTCTGGGTGGCGGCTGATCAGCTCGTTCCGGACGGGCAGAAGAATCCGCTGGAGATTTCAGCTTACGATCTCACCGAGGACCGGACCAAGGTCCTGATTTTTACCAACACGCAGCGGGTCTGGCGTCTCCATACCCGGGGAGATTACTGGGTATTCGACAGGAAAATCGGAACCCTTCGTCAGCTCGGAAGCGATGCCAAGCCTTCCACTTTGATGTTTGCCAAATTTTCTCCGGACGGCGGAAGGGTGGCCTATGTCCGCGAGAACAACATCTACGTCGAGAACCTGGCTTCGGGGCAGGTCCTGAAGTTGACCCACGATGGCTCGGACACCGTCATCAACGGCACCTCAGACTGGGTCTATGAAGAGGAATTCGGCATCCGGGACGGTTTCCGCTGGAGCCCGGATGGAAAATGGATCGCCTACTGGCAGTTCGACAGCCACGGGGTGGGCGAATTCCGCTTGATCAACAACACCGATTCCCTGTATCCGGAGATCATCACGTTTAAACACCCTAAGGTGGGGACTACTAACAGCGCCTGCCGGATCGGTGTGGTGGATGCCGGCGGCGGAGAGACGCTGTGGTTTCAACTCCCCGGAGATGCCCGGAACCACTACATCGCCCGGATGGGATGGTCCGGCCCCGATGAGGTCTTTCTCCAGCGGCTCAACCGTCTTCAGAATACAGAATGGATGATTCTGGGAAATGTTTTTACCGGTGAAGTCCGGACCATCCTCAATGAAAGGGATGAGGCCTGGGTGGACGCAGAGGAGGCCCGCTGGATCGACGAAGGCAGGTCCTTCCTGTGGCTGAGCGAAAGGGACGGCTGGAACCATCTTTACAGGATCCACAGAGCAGACAGGAACGTCCGTCTTCTGACTCCGGGCAGCTTTGATGTCATCAGCCCAGAGGCGGTCGACGAAGAGGACGGCTGGGTCTATTTCACCGCTTCGCCCGACAATCCGGCCCAGCGCTTCCTGTTCCGGGCGCGCCTCGATGGGTCGGGCGCGGTGGAGCGGGTGACGCCGGAGGGCGAAGGCGGATCCCATGGATACCAGATCTCGCCGGACGGCCGCTGGGCCATCCACACGGCCTCCTCATTCGGAACTCCACCGATCACGACCTTGGTTGAGCTTCCCGAGCACCGGGAGGTCCGGGTCCTGGCAGGAAACACCGAGCTGAAGAACAAAGTGGATGCTCTAAAAAAGGGACCTGCAGAGTTCTTCCGGGTGAACATTGGTGAGGCCGCCCTGGACGGATGGATGATGAAGGCTCCCGGCTTTGACCCATCGAAAAAATACCCGCTTCTCTTCTACATTTACGGCGAACCGGCGGGGTCGACGGTCCGAGACAGTTGGGGAGGCCGGAACTATCTCTGGCACCTCATGCTCACCCAGAAGGGATACCTCGTGGCCAGCCTCGACAACCGCGGGACCAGGTTTCCGAAGGGTCGGGCCTGGCGGAAGAGTATCTACCGTCAGGTCGGCATCCTGGCCGCCGAAGACCAGGCTGCGGCTTTGAAGCGGATGCTCGAGGAACGGAGCTATATCGATCCTGAGCGGATCGGGATCTGGGGATGGAGCGGCGGCGGGCAGATGAGCCTCAACATGATCTTCTGCTACCCCGAGCTTTACAGCACAGCCATGGCCATCGCTTTTGTCAGCGATCAGCGGCTGTACGACACCATCTACCAGGAACGGTACATGGGCCTTCCCGAGGACAACGAGGAAGGCTACAGAGAGGGATCGCCCATTACACATGCGCACAAGCTCGAGGGGAATCTGCTGATTGTCCACGGCACGGGCGATGACAACGTCCACTACCAGAGCTTCGAGAGGCTGGTCAACGAGCTGATCAGGCATAACAAGCATTTCACCATGATGTCTTATCCCAACCGCTCCCACAGCATTTCCGAGGGTGAGAACACGAGCCGTCACATGTTTGAACTTCTGACCCGGTACCTCGAGTCCCACATGCCTCCAGGCGCCCGATGACTTTCCTACAGTCATCCGTTTAAAATAATTGACTTCGAACAAGATTCAGGGTAGAGTTGGTTTAATTTCAGAATGAAAGGAAGTTGAAATGTCCGTTTACCTCTACATCATCCTGGGCTACCTCATCGTTCTCACTGGGTTCAATATCCACCGGGTAAGAAAGGTCAAGACCCAGGAAGAATTCATGGTTGCCGGCCGTTCTGTCAAAACATGGGTGATGGTCTTCACTCTGATCTGCACCTGGATCGGATCTGGGACCTTCATCGCTGGAGCGGAGCTGGCCTCCAAGGCTGGTTTCTCGGCCATCTGGATGCCTGCCGGCGCCTTCCTGGGCATCATCTTCATCTATTTCCTGGCCGGGAAGGTCCGCACCTTCGGCCAGTACACCATCGGTGATATCCTGGAGGAGCGGTATGGAGCTATGGCCCGACTGATCGGCTCGGTCGCCATTGTCGTCTCTTTCACGGCGACCATCTCCTACCAGTTTGTGGCCGGCGGGTTCATCCTCAACGTCGCCACGGACGGGGCGGTTCCGGATATGACGGGAATCGTGATCACCGCCATCTTTGTTCTCCTGTTCACAGCGTCCGCCGGGATGGTGGCCGTCGTATACACCGACCTTCCCAACGGGATCATCATCGTCCTGGCCTGCCTGCTCTCCGTCCCTTTCGTCTACCTGGCCGCAGGCGGATGGGCCGGGATCCAGCAGCGCCTTGAGCCCAGCTACTTTGCCGTCATCAACTCCCAGTTCGCGGCCAATCCGGCCCTCAAGGTCGCAGGATACTTCCTGGCGACCTTTCTTCTGCTGATGGGTGTGCAGAGTATTTACCAGAAATTCTACAGCGCCAAAGACGCCAAGTCTGCACGCAACGCGGTGATTTTCTGGACCATCGGCACCATCTTTATCGAGACCGTGGTGGTGGTCATCGCCGTTTTTGCCTACAGCAAGCTCAAGGGACAGATCGACCTGACCGTACCCAAGGAGGGAGGCAAGGTGGTGATCATGGCGGCCCGTCAGCTGGTTCCACCGGTTGTGGGGGTGCTGCTCCTCGGTGCTGCCTGCGCGGTTGTGATCTCGACCAGCATGAACTACCTTCTCTCCTCCTCCACCAACATCGTGCGGGACATCTACCAGCGGTTCATCCGGAAGGAGACAAGCCGGGCCAACGTGGTTGCCCTGCAGAGGGTCTATATTCTTTTCATCGGAGTTCTGGCTTTTTTCCTGGCCATCAGTATGACCTCGGTGCTGGAGACCGCCATCTTCGCCTACACCATCTACGGGGTGGCCATCACGCCGGCTCTGATCGCGGCTCTGGCCTGGAAGCGGACGACCCGGGCAGCGGGGCTGGCTTCGATCATCTCCGGTTCGGCAGTGGCGCTGGTCCTGAGGATCATGGTGGAAGTTCTTCCCCCCGAAAAAGTCGTCGAGGGTGATCCCTGGGGAATCCCGATCATCTTCCCGGCTTTGGCTGTTTCCTTGGTCGCCCTTTTCGGCATCAGCCTGGTGACCAAGAAGCCGTCTCCTGAGGAGCTGGTCAAGTTCTTCCCTGGGAAGAGCAAAACCGATCAAGCCCAGAGCTGACTGGAAATTCAGCCCCCAATCCTTCCGTGATACAAATGCCTCAGTTCACCCGTTACGAAGATTCCCGACCTTGGCTTGGGTTGGAGCCTCGACCCGGATCTCGCTGACAAGGACTGAGCTCCCCGCCCGGACTTCGACTTTGTACAATCCTGGTTCGACCAGCTTGACAGCCGGCTCGTAGACGCCTGGCTTGCCCTCCTTTGGCTCGAGCCTCAAGTCCCAAACCATGGTGCTGATGCCACTCTCTCCCGGGCCCTGGAGTGTCCGGACCGCGGAGCCTTTCTCATCAAAGATGAAGATCTCCACCGGCTTTTTTTCTTTTAAATAATAAGTTCCATCTCCCGATTAGTTGAAGGATAAGCTGAAATAAAATGCTTGAAAAAGGAAGCGGACATCCGGTATCTCCAATGGATAATAGAGATGCGTCATCTCTAAATCTCCATCCAAAGGAGGCCGCCGATGTCCTCTCTGAGTATAGCACATTATTTCCCCTTCCCGCGAGTCCGAATTCTCCGCCAGCGGGTTTCCGCCGATGCCGGGAAAGCTTGCCTGGAGGCAGTGCCGAACAAACGGTTCCGCCCTATCTGTCATATCTGTGGGAAGCCAGCCGCGCGAGTTCACAGTCAAGAGCAACGGTGGGTGCGCGACCTGGATTTCGGCCCGGCCCGAGTCTGGATTCGCTGTCTGTACCGAAAAATTATCTGTTCTCACTGCCGCAAGACTCCTATCGAGGAGCTCGACCTTTTCGATCCCTACCTGCGGGTGACCAAGAGATTGGCCCGCTATATTTTTGAGCTTTCCAAAATTATGACCGTTCTGGAGGTGGCCCGAGATCTGGGGCTGGACTGGAAAACGGTCAAAGCCATCGACCGCAAGTGCCTGGAGCAAGCCTATGGGCAGACCGACTATCGAGGGCTTCGCATCCTGGCCGTCGACGAAATCTCGATCCGCAAAGGCCACCGTTACCTGACCGTAGTCCTGGATTACGAGACTGGTCGGGTGGTCTGGGTCGGCAAAGACCGCAAAGCCAGGACCTTGAGGAGATTCTTCTCGGGTATGGGCCGGGAACAGAGGCAGAAGTTGAAAGCCGTAGTGATGGATATGTGGGACCCCTATATCGCGGCCGTGCGGATGAAAGTCCCTCACGTCAAGATCGTTTTCGACCTGTTCCATGTCGTCGCCCAGTTCTCCAGGATCATCGATAAAGTGCGTAACAGCGAATATCGGAAAGCCTCCAAAGCCAACAAAGCAGTCTTCAAAGGTGCCAGATATCTTCTCCTGAAGAACCGAAGCAACATCCGCAGACCTAAAGACCGCCGGCACCTGGAAGAGCTCTTGCGTCTGAACAAAGTCATCAATGTGGTCCTGATCCTCAAAGACAAACTCAAGCACATCTGGACGTACCGCTCGCGGACATGGGCCGAGAAAGCCCTTGAAGAATGGTGTACCTTGGCCCGGGCGGTGAACCATGCGGCCGTGAGAAAGTTTGCCGAAACCTTGTGGCGCTACCGATATGGAATCTTGAACCACTGCGAGTATCCGATT
>CAYGYP010000130.1:0-5826 GCA_964354115.1 uncultured Candidatus Bathyarchaeia archaeon
GCTATAAACTATGAATTATGAGGAAGTTGCATTTTTCAACTGTCGAAAATCAGTTATGGTTAGAATAAGTACACAAAATGTTGATATCGTACTGAAAGTCATTCAGCAAAGTGAATTCTTGGAAGAGCATTATCGCCGTGTCAATTGCGCCAATCAGTTTTTCGGACCGGGCACAGCCTTGATGGTGCTTCTACGCCTTCGACTGTAGGCTAAGAATGAAGGCTGGATCTCGATCCACTCATTGAGGCATTGTTTCAGAAATTTCTTTTTTCATATTCCTTCAGCCGCCGTTCGAATTCCGCTCGTTCTTTCATGGCGAGTCTCCTGGTGAAGGCCTTGTCTCTCACCGGGGGAAGAGAGGGATCGAAATTGGGATTGGGGCGCGGCATCTGGGCATTTGTTTCGCGCTGCCATTGAGCCAGTCGATCACTCAACTCTTTGATGCGTTGGGGCAGGCGATCCGCCAGATCGACCAGCTCGCCCGGGTCTTCCGCCAAATTGAACAGCGAATAGGCTCCTGAAGTGTCGTTGTACCAACGGATGAGCTTCCAATCATTGGAGATGATGGAGGCAAAGGGACCGGTGGCGTGGGTGGGATGGGGGAAGTGAAAGAAGAGATCACGCTTTTTCAAGGCACCGCCGCCCAGCAGCAGGGGCATGAGGCTGAGCCCGTCGAGATGCTGGTTCGGCCGCAGGGGAAGGCCCGCCATCTCGAGTAGAGTGGGATAGAGATCCATGTGGATGACCCGGGTATCACTTTGCAAGCCGGGTTCGATTCTAGCCGGCCAGCGGATGAAGAAGGGCGTACGCATTCCGGCTTCGTAAGGGAATGACTTGCCTCCCAACAGTGGGTAGTTGGAGGTGTCCCCCAGGGTGAGGCCCCCGTTGTCGGATGCAAAAATGAATACGGTGTTGTCTTTGAGCCCATAGCGCTCAAGTGCGGCGTCAATGGTTCCCACGCTTTCATCGACGCTTTCAAGAAGAGCGGCGAATACGGGGTTGTTTTGGTCCGTCTTCGGCAGGGCTTTGTATTTTTCTATCAATTTCGGATGGGCCTCCAAGGGGCGGTGCACGGCAAAGTGGCAAATCATAAGGAAAAACGGGTGTTCCCGCTGCTCCTCGATAAAACGCACTGCGGCAGCGGTCAAGGCGCCGATATTCTTGACATCTCCCTTTGTGCTCTCCGATATCGGCGATCCATCCGGTTCGACAAGGCCTCTCCAGGCATCGGCGTATCGGAAGCCCTGTTTGTCGGGCTGGAAATTCTCATGCCGGCCACAGTGCCACTTACCGTAGAAACCGGTTATATAGCCGTCTTCTGCGAGGGCTTCGGCTATGGTCACTTCCTCCAGGGGAAGGACATGACGGGAATAGGCTTCGAGATTCTGAGTGTTGCCGATCGGCCATTCCATGGGCTTGGTGATCTCATGGAGTCCTCCATAGGGATCGTCGAGTCCTCCGACATTGGTGAGGGCGGTCCGGGCCGGCGCCTTACCCGATAAAAGAGCCCCGCGCGAGGGACTGCAAAGCGGGCTCGCCGAGTAGGCTTGATTGAAGAGCATTCCAGCCCTGGCTATTCTATCGATGTTCGGTGTCTGGTAATAGAGGCTGCCGGTGACTCCGAGATCCTTCCATCCCAGGTCGTCCATCAAAACGAGTACAAAATTGGGCGGGCCTTGACGAGAGAGTCGGGAGGAGCTGATATCTTGGATATTAAGGCCCGGTATGGAAAAGGCAGCCGTTCCCATAGCAAGCTTTTTCATAAAATCTCGTCGTTTCATATATCTCATAATCTGATCCTCCAAATTTAAATTCCAATTCAATAAATTTATTGACTTGATAGTACATGTCCACGAATTGGCTCATCAAAATCTAACCCTACAAGGCATCGTTTACTCATTTAAAACCTAACCATAGTCAATTGCCAACATTTTATAAATATTTTTCTGCACATTTGCCAACCAAATCGATCTTTCTTTGAAAAACAAAGTCCTGTAAGCGCCTGTAAGCCACGAGATGAATCTCGTCGTTTTATCGATTAGGCTTCTCCATTCTAGGTGGTTCAACTTCTTTGGCCCATTCCTCATGAAGTTTCGTCAGCCTCTGGACGATTTCAGGCTTCTCATTGGCATAATTATTTAGCTCTGGCTGAGCATCGGCAAGATTTCCAAGAAACACCGCGGGTATTTTGCGCCGCGGTTGGGGATGGCCCTGCCATTCATCAGTTGTATCTCTACCGTTATATATCAACTTCCAGTCGCCTTCGCGAACAGCCCAGCAATCCCCCCATTGCCAGTGCATGACTTTATGGTGAGTGGGTGTCTGTGTAGATTTGATGATCGGCATGAGGCTTTGACCGTCGAGCTTGCAATCCGGCAGTGATAAACCGCACAGATCAAGTAGGGTCGGGTAGAAATCAGCGAGAGTTATGGCCTGATCGCGGACAACATTGGCTGGGATTTCAGAAGGATAGCTGATAACCGCTGGTACTCGAATACCTCCTTCAAAAAAGCTGTCTTTTGCTCCGCGCCATTTGCCTGTGTTCCCTCCGCCACCATTGGCACCATAATTATGACCTTTAGGGAGTCCGCTATTGTGGTTTTCGACTCTGATTCTGTAATTCTCAGTAGAATGACCGTTATCGCTTGTGAATATGATAATCGTGTTGTCTCGAAGACCAAGCTCATCCAGTTTTTTTAGTATTTGTCCCAGCAGGTCGTCGGCGGTAGAAATGGCCTTAGCGTAGGAGCGACGTGGCATAGGCAATTTTGCATATATTTCATCAAATTTCGCATACGCCTGTTCGGGATAGTGCGGGAGGTTAAACGAGACAAACAGAAAGAATGGTTTGGACTTATTTTCGTCAAAAAAGCGTTTTGCCTCTCGAACCACTAGATCCGGAAAATATTTGCCTTTTTCAAAAATTTCCACGGTACCGCGATAAAGATCATGGAAACCTTCCCCATGAAGAAAATAATGATTGTAATTATCGATGAATCCATCGCGCAATCCAAAAAATTCGTCGAAACCTTGATTTGTAGGACCATGATTGAGGTCCGCACCCAGATGCCATTTTCCAAATAGAGCTGAGCTATAACCGGCTTTTTTAAGCATTTCAGCCAGGGTGATTTCTTCGAGGTACATATTTCTTCCCGCTTTTTCTTTTGCATTTCCCTGGACCCAAGTGTTTACGCCGCTGCGTTGGGGGTGTCTTCCAGTCAACAACAGAGCACGTGCGGGACAACACACCATGTGGGCATATGCCTGGGTAAAACGGACGCCGGAATAGGCTAGAGCATCCATATTTGGAGTATACAAATCCTTTGATCCATAGCAATTGACATCTAGAGTACCTTGGTCATCGGTAAAAAAGACAACAATGTTGGGGAGTTCTTTGGTTTTTCGGCCTTCATATAAAGGGTTATATCCCCACAACATCAGTGACCCTATACTCAAGCCTAGGGTTTTCAGATAGTCACGACGAGTATATGTCTTTTGGTCCACCCTATTTTGCTCATTTCCTTTTTAGCTTATTAATACCTGGCAGCGAGTAACATTGGAACCAATATTCCCCATATCTGCTTTGAAAAAGAAAATATTGGGGCTTGTCCCAAGGTTACGTGATGGCATTTGACAAAGGCAAAAAAGAAGGGCTACAACCTTCAAGAAGAATATCAAACAATCTTGGAGGAGTAGCCCTATGGACGACCTCGAAATCAAGATCGCCCTCACCTATAAGGTACCAAAAAACAATCTCACGCTCAATGGCCTTCTGCGTGGGCTCGAGCGCGACCGTGACGAGATCATGAGGAACCTCCTTGTCGTGCTTTTCCAGGCCTTGGAGGAGAAGGCCAAAGAAGAATACAGCCGGAGCGGATGCGTCCGCGACGGGCACCAGAGCAATCACCGTCTGTTGCGGACGTCGTTTGGCGAGATTCGCTATCGGCTGGCCCAGATGAAAGACCTGAGCGGGAAGATCTTTAGTCCGTTGGCCAAAAGGTTGAGGTTCGAGCCGTACCGGCAGTACCAGAGGGAATCGCTGGAGGCGGCGGTAGGCCAAGCGATTCATCTCTCGTACCGTCTGGGCGCCGGGGAGACGCAACGGATCAAGGGACAGGGGTCGTCGAAAAGCACCCTCTGGCGCCGGCTTCAGGAGTTGGCGGAAACCGAAGGCGCTTGGCCGCCGATGAAACACCGGCCGTTTCAGTTTCTGATGGTTGACGGCACGAAGGTTCACCTCCAAGCCGGGGGATATTCCCTGGGAACCTCCGAGTTGCGCTGGGCCTGGGCCGCGGAGAGAGTGGGGCAACCCTTTGAATTGATTGGGTTTTGGGTGGGAAAGGACTGGAGCGCCATCCGCCGGGACCTTGATGGCCGTCTGAATTACCGCCGTCTGCGGATGCTCTTTTCCGACGGTGGGTCGGGAATCGAGGAGAGCCTGCGGAGCGCCACGATGGACTACCAACGCTGTCTTGTGCACGGGAAACATGACTTCCGTTTCCTCCTCTACGCGGACCATGTCAAAGGGAAAAAGCAAGAGAGCTTCCTTCAGCTTCTGGACCAAAATCCGCTCTTCCATCTGCGTCAGGCCGGCCTGGAGGCATTGCGCCCTGAGGATGAGCCGCTGGTGCGAAGACTCGTCCGGACGATCCGGCGCGGCTTTCGGGAGCTTGTGGCGGCGTTGCCGGCGGATAAATATCCCAAGACCCGGACGTATCTGGAGAACTTCTCGCACCAGGCCCTGGCGTTTTTCGATTACTGGCTGGATCATCAGCTCTGGGTTCCGTTGACGACGAATATCGCGGAATCCGGATTCAGCCGGGTGGTCAATCGGATTAAACGGGTCGGCCGTCGCTGGAGTGAGCGTGGGCTGATCAACTGGCTTCGGATCGCCTTTCGGAAAATCTTTCAGCCCGATCAATGGACAGCCTTGTGGAGACAATACCTGCGTCTTCATCGCCGGCTACACCTGGTCTCCCTACGACTGGAATACCGGTGGGTCAATGCCATCACGTAACCTTGGGACAAGCCCAAATATTGAGTATTTGATATTTCGTCTTCCCTGAAACGGAAGCTGTTTTTCAATCCCATTGCTTTTTAATTTACGATAAATAATTAATGAAGTCGAGACATTTTTTTCTTCTTGTTTTTCGTCCCAATCCTGAACAGCCATTTCTTATTTTTGCACATTTCTAAATGATTTATATTGTTTTTTAAGCACCCTGTCAATAATTTTTTTCATTTGTTAAGAAAGTTCCCCAAAATTTTACGATTCCATTTGTGATTCTATGTAATTGATAATAATAGAATAAATTAAGCTTTCTTAGACCAGTTTTTTGGGGAAACTCCTGTTTTTTTTAATTTCCAGGTTATTCAACACAACCTATTGCTGCCAGCCGAGAAAAAATGTCATTCTGAGGTGGACCCCATTGTCTAGACAGTTCAGGAGCTCTCCGAGATAAAAGATCAAAGCTCCGGCCCCTTCCCCGTCATCAAGACCTGGATGCCATCTTCTCTCTTCATTTCCCGAGAACTGTTTATTCTGATGGGACGATCAAATTTCAGGGGAAAACGTACAAAATCCATCAACCTCCAGGGACTACTGTCACGATAGCCTTCATGCCAGGGAAAAAAATCATGGCTCTCCTCCATAGCCAGAAGGTCTGGCAGTACCATCTGGAGGGCTATCAATAAGATTCCCCGATATGTTCGTTTTCGTGTTCCCTGATGTTCGGTTTTAAAAGCCGCGTAACAAATAAGCAAAAAATTTATTGACATTTGTATTATTTTTATATATTTTCTTATCTTAGTTAAGAAAGTTATTGC
>CAYGYP010000131.1:0-5814 GCA_964354115.1 uncultured Candidatus Bathyarchaeia archaeon
TACGGCGGATTAGCAAGCTGCTACGACTACGGGCCGTTGGGAGTTGAGCTGAAAAATAACGTTAAGAAGGCGTGGTGGTAGGCGGTCGTGCAGATGCGCGATGACGTGGTGGGGCTGGACTGCAGCATCCTGATGCATCCTTTGGTGTGGAAAGCATCCGGGCATTCCGACAAATTCGCCGACCTGATAGCAGAATGCAAAAAATGCAACGTCAGAACGCGTGTCGACCACCTTAAAGAGAAGATTGCAGAGCAAGCTGAGGAACATACCGAACATATCGCAATCGATGCGGCGATGGCGGGGGCGGGCGATTTGAGTAGGAAGGTTTGTCCAAATTGCGGCGCGGTGGGGCAATTTACCGAGCCGATGCCGTTCAAGCTGATGTTCGAGACACAAATGGGAGCCAACGTTGACGATTCGATGACGATGCAACTTCGGCCGGAGACGGCGCAGGGGATTTTTGTCAATTTCAGGAACGTCCTCGATACTACCAGAGTCAAGATTCCTTTCGGAATCGCCCAGATAGGTAAGAGCTTCCGTAACGAGGTAACAACCAAAGCTTTTATTTTCCGCACGCGAGAGTTCGAGCAGGCGGAGCTTGAGTTTTTCTGCGAGCCCGGCACCGACGAGAAGTGGTATGAACACTGGAGGCAGACGAGGTTCGACTGGTATATAAATTTAGGCATAAAGAAAGAGAACCTGCGATTTCGCGAGCACGAGGCCAATGAGCTTGCACATTATGCCAAGGCGTGCGTTGATATTGAATACAAGTTTCCGTTCGGCAGCGGGGACTGGCAGGAGCTGGAAGGCGTCGCGAACCGCACAGATTACGACCTGCGGCAGCATCAGCGGGGGATGAGGACGCTCAATAAGTGGTTCGAGAACGACAGGAAGCTGACGAATATCGGGTTGGCGGACGAGGCGGAAGATTACCAGAGCGGGCCGCTGTCGTATTTTGATGAAGAGAAGAAACAGCGATACATTCCTTACGTGATTGAGCCGAGCGCGGGCGTGGACAGAAGCGCTTTGGCCTTTTTAGTTGATGCTTATGACGAAGATGAGGTCCGCGGCGAAAAAAGAAATCTTTTGAGATTTCATCCGGCCCTTGCGCCGGTGAAGGTTGGGGTCTTTCCATTAGTTAAAAAGGACGGTATGCCGGAGATTGCGCGGAAAATCTACGACGATTTGAAAAAGTATTTCAACTGCTTTTATGACGAGAAAGGAGCGGTCGGCCGGCGATACCGCAGACAGGATGAGGCAGGGACACCATTTTGTATAACCGTCGACGGGCAAACTTTGCAGGACCAAACCGTCACAATCCGCGAGCGAGATTCGATGGAGCAAATAAGGGTTTCAACCGACCAATTGCGTAATCATCTGCGGGAAAAACTGGATATGTGACAAATGCACGAGCAGAAAGAACAACAAATAGAAAAGAAAAAAGCCGGGATTGTAAAAAGGATTTTAAAATGGTTTGGCTTCGGACTACTCACACTTTTGTTAATTGCATCTGTTATCTTTCAGGGGCCGTGGAAGGTTACGACACTATTTGGAATTTTCGCAGCAAGCTTTTTCCTTCCTAAACCTTACGGGAAATACTTCTGGCTCTGTGTCGGCGCGGTTGTAGTTGTATTGATTATATGGGTTTTTTTGCCGGAGGAAACCGAGGGCTGGCGGCCATATACATTTGATAAAGAGTTGACTACTCTCAAAGCAAAATACGCAGTGCCAGATGAGGAAAACGCCGCGATAATCTATAACCAATTATTAGAAGATTATAACGAAGCTACATTTGAGCCCAATTTTGTCGACCCTAATCTTGAAGAGTTAATCAGAAAAGAATTCTGGTCAAGCAAAGACCATCCAGAAGCAGCCCTATGGCTTAGGCGACAGGAAGGCACAATGGCGAAGCTCATCGAAGCCTCCGAAATAGAACAGTGCCGATTTCCAATTAATGCCGACATTATGAGTTTTGACGATACGCTGGATCGGCTTAAACCGGTGAGAAGGTGGGAGAACTTGCTTATTTCGGCGGGAAATAATGATATCGCTGAAGGACGAACCAAGGAGGGACTTGAAAAATACGTTGCCGTGCTGCAAATGGGAAAGCACCAGTGCCAACAACCATCACTAATCGAAATGCTGGTTGGAATCGCCATTGAATACTATTCCACAGCCTCACTCAACAGATTTGTCGTCACCGGTGATGCCACAGAAACACATCTAAACCTTATCGAAAAAGCTATAGCTGAAATTAAACACGACTGGAGTTGTGATTTTCCCAGGTTTCTTGATTACGAAAAGCTAATCCACAAGAATTTTTGTGGGATGTTTTACGGGGTAAGTCCAGAAGGGAAGATAAGATTAAATCCCGGTGTAGCAACAAGGGCGATAATGGCACAACTGCCGAAAGATGTGAAAGACAAATTTGTTACAACCTATTGGCGCAAAAGGCTTATTAAAGCATCAGCTATATTGTGGTGGTTTTATATGCCCCCCACGCCACAAAAAGCTGGAGAGATTATCGACTCCAAATACGAAAAATTTTATGCGATGGCTGAACCCAATTTCGATTGGCAAAAAGGCACGGGGAAACCTACCAAAATGCTCAGGTTCAACTACCGGTATTTAGTTGAGCATTTAGCTGGAATATCGGAGCCAACTTATTACAGTATTCATGACACATATCTTCGAACTATCTCACAACAAAGGGGTACTTTGCTAACGATAGCGTTAAGGCACTACAAGAACAAAACCGGTCACTGGCCGGAGAATCTTGATGAAGTCAAGTCATTAGCCGCAGAGGAAATCTTTGTTGACCCAATAAACGGAGATTCTTTCGTTTATAAATTAACAAACGAAAATTTCGAACTTTACAGCAAGGGCAAGAACAATATAGACGAAAACGGTAAATACAAAGACGGTGCGGATGACTGGCCGATCTGGCCGCCTATGGGCACAAAACGCAAGACGGGAGAAGAGGGCATCAAATAAATGGTCGTCGATAAATTAGAAAATGCGTATTTATATACCGGCCTTTCGGCGAAAATAAAAAAGGGACTTGAAGTTCTGAAAGACAGGAAGCTATCCACGAAAGAAAACGGGCGTTACGAGGTTGATGGTGACAATCTTTACTATATTATCCAACGCTATACAACCAAGCCCATCGAGCAAGGCAGATTAGAGGCCCATAGAAAGTACATTGATATTCAATTTGCAGCACACGGCGAAGAGGTGATAGGGCATTGTTTACTTGGCCATCTCAATGTCGAGGAACCATACGATGAAGCCAAAGATGTGGTTTTCTATAAAGTACCGGAGAAAATCAACACTATAAAATTGGGCGAGGGAATGTTCTGCATCCTGTTTCCGCAGGATGGACATATGCCATGCTGCCAAGTGGCCGGCCCATGTGAGGTTCTAAAAGCAGTTGTGAAGGTGAAGATTAATGACTGAACAAGAGCAGCAGAAAAATCAGCCCGAGATTAAGAAAAGCCCTTGTCTTGTAAGTCGTATCGTAAGGTCGGCGTGGATTACACTTTTGTCGATACTGCTGGCAGTGAGTCTTTTTCTTCAGGTGCCGTGGAAGGTAACAACACTTGTGTTTGTTTTCCTGTTTGCCGCCACAGTTTTGCCTGGCGTGTATAGAAAATGGTTCTGGGCAGCGGTCGGCTGTGCGGCTGCAACAGTTGTAATCTGGGTCTTTTTACCGGAGGGAGATGAGGGTTGGCGGCCATATACATTTGATGAAGAATTAGCATCGCTGGAAGCGAAATACGCAATACCCGATGGCGAAAACGCTGCTGTTATCTATAACAAATTAATGGATGATTATGAAGCGGATTCATTTTTCGTCGGATTGACGATGAGGGAATTTGGCAAATTACCTTTGCTGGATCCGTGGTCAAGCGAGAAGAATCCTGAAATTTCAGCGTGGCTGGAAAGGCATCAAGCAACAATAAGCAGACTGCAGAGCGTCTCTCAAATAGCACATTGTAGATTTTCAATCACATCAGACCTTACAAATCTTGGTTGTATGATTTTCCGGCTGAGAATGATGGAAAGATGGGCATGTCTGCTTATCTCGGCGGCAAATAATGATATGGCAGAAAAACGCACCAAGGAGGGTCTTGATAAATATATCACCGCACTTCAAATAGGAAAACATCAGAACCAGCAATTATCACAGGCTGAGTTTATGGTCGGCTCCGGCATAGAGAGGAGCTTAACGAACCAGCTCAAAAGATTCGCTGCTGTCGGCCCTGTCACAGAAGAGCAGCTCGACATTATTGAAAATACTTTGGCGGATATTGAGCACAACTGGAGTGATGATTTGCCCAAGATGCTCGATTATGAAAAAATACTGACTAAAAACTTTTGGAGAGAGTATTATGAGGTAAATCCAGGCAGGCAGGTGAGGTTTGCCCGCGGTTTAGCCTCTATAAAAATGAAACAACTCCCGCAAGATGTCAATGATGGGCCGCTCACGACCTATTGGCATAAAAGTCTTACGAAGGCACGGAGTTTATCGTATTGGCTGTATATGCCCTCTACACCAAATCAGGCCGGTGAAGTAATTGATAAGACTTACGAGAGATGTTATGCGATGGCTGAACCAGACTTCAATTGGGCGGAAAAACCGAGGGGATTTTCTATAAACTCAATTAAATTTAACTATAGTTATATAGTCGCAATGCAACTTGATATGCTGGAGCCGATTTATTACAACATCCACAATGCATATTTTCGAACTATCGCACAGGAAAGAGGCGCTCGGCTCATAGTTGCATTAAGACGTTATAAGAATAAAAATGGAACCTGGCCGATGAATCTCGATGACGTCCGACCGTTAGTCAAGGAAGAAATCTTTATCGATCCTACAAATGGCAGTTCCTTCATTTATAAATTAACAGATGAAGGTTTCACACTCTACAGTAAAGGGAAGAACAATATAGACGAAGGCGGTGAATACAAATCCGACGACTGGGCTGTCTGGCCACCCATTGGATTAAAATACAAAATCGGGAAGAAGAAAACGGATGTCTAACAGCACAACAGTTTATATAACGGATTTAAAAAACAGCATCGGGCAGGAAGTCACTTTATCCGGCTGGCTTTATCAGTCACGTTCCAGCGGGAAGGTTCGATTTTTAATAATCCGCGACGGGACGGGGCTGTGCCAGTGCATCGTCGAAAAAGGCAAGGTTTCAGAGAAACTCTTCGACGAGTTGAAACGCCTCGGCCAGGAATCGTCTCTGACCGTAACCGGCGTTGTCCGTGCGGATGAAAGAAGCGTTGGTGGTTACGAGTTAGTCGTAATCGACGCGAGAATTATCTCGCCTACAACCGATTATCCCATCACGCCGAAATCGCACGGCATCGATTTTCTGCTCAAGAACCGGCATTTGCATCTTCGCTCGCAGCGGCCGTGGTGCATCGGCAGAGTGCGCCATACACTGGTTAATGCGATAAGGCAATTTTTTAACGATAATGGTTTTACTCTTATAGATACACCGATTTTTACAAGTATTGCCGGTGAAGAGGCGGGTAGTTTGTTCGAGGTTGACTATTTCGGTGAGCCAGTACACCTGACCCAGACGGGCCAACTACATCTCGAAGCAACTGCAATGAGTTTCGGCAAGGTCTATTGCTTTGGCCCGACGTTTAGAGCAGAAAAAAGCAAAACCCGAAGACACCTGACAGAATTCTGGATGGTTGAGCCAGAAGTTGCCTTTATTGACCTCGATGGTCTGCTTGAACTTGCTGAAAATTTTGTGTCTTTCATTGTCAGAGGAACTCTCGAGAAAAATCGGG
>CAYGYP010000132.1:0-5781 GCA_964354115.1 uncultured Candidatus Bathyarchaeia archaeon
TTATTTCGCTTGGCGATAGTACGTTGTGTTAGAGGGGATTCTGGTTGGTCGGCGAGCAAGTGCAGTTCCATCCAGGACTTCGCGAGAGCGATTCAACAAAAATTGTGGGTTTAATATCTGACACTCACATACCTGTGCGCGCCAAAAGTATACCGAAAGAAGTCTTCAAGATTTTCGAGGATGTCGAGTTCATATTGCACGCAGGAGACCTTGTAAGCCTATCCGTTATTGACGAGCTGGAACAGATTAGCCCAGTCTTAGCCGTCTACGGAAATATGGATGAACTCGATGTTCGAAACAAGCTCCCAAGGATGGGTTCCTTCAAATTGTTTGACTGGAAAATCGGAGTCACGCATGACCCGGGCACGCTGTTCAGGATCGGGAAAATGCGCGAGATAGCCCGACAGAACAAGTTCGACGTGCTGGTTTACGGGCACACGCATAGGCCGAATGCAAAATGGGATGAAAACATTCTGTTCTTGAATCCGGGAAGCCCGACGGATCCTATTCCGCCTTTCATAGTCAAGCCAAGCGTGGCATTGCTTAGAATATCAAAGGAAAAAATAGGGCATGAAATCATCCAAATCTGATTTGCCCGAGGAAGTAGTAACATGAGCATTGGCTTGGCGCCCGCTATGGTATTAGGCTCGTGTAGAGATACACGTAGAGCAAGACGCCTAAGAGCAATGCGACCAACCACAAGACCGCTGTTAGCCGCATAACCTTCTTTTTTGCTGCGCAGTTCTGGATGGATGATTGCAGGTGCCAAGAGCCGACAAGCCAAAGGCCCAGAATCATCGTGGTCACTCCTAGAGTTGCATGCGCAAAAATCACTAGGGAAACTACATCTGACAATTGGGGGATTCCCATGCTAAGCAGAGAAGGCAGCATTATGACTAGAAAAGACGCAATATTCAGGACGACGGCAATCAGCATGGTTAAGCCATGCAGGAAATTCTTGTGCTTCTGCCAAAGGGCGAGGGTTACGAAGAGTATGACGAGGATCATGATCTGGAATGCAAGGTTGATTTGCGAGAGTGTAGGCGCATTCATAGGCTCACTAGTCTTCAATCATGACGTGTGCAGATAAAAGATTTCACTTTAAGTCGTCTCTCTCCACTGCTCGTAGATGTTGTTTGGCAGAGAGTTTTAAAAGCGAAAAAGCCCGCGTGTCTTATTGCAGGTGTCGTGTGGTTATGGAACATTGTCGGAATCCTTGGCATAATGAATGCAAAAATCATGATATTGAAGTATATATTCAGTTCAAAGGAGAGAAGCTTCCGATTTGCAGACGTTGTTGGAGTAGACTGGCAGAGAAAGACTTGGAGTGGTGAGGACATGGAAAGGTTTGGAATGAACACGGCCAGGTCTCTACTCGGAAAGAACGTTAATCTTCATTTGAAGGATGGTTCCGTAATAGTGAACGTGCTGTTGTCCAAGATCGAGAAAGATGAATATGAAAGAAAAGCTTTCGTTGAATGTGTCCCCTATGGAGATAGAAACGCCTTCCGAATAGCTCTAAAGAGCGTTGCCTGGGCAGAAATGTTGAACCTGAACCTCATACTAGTAAGCGGCTAGACAAGAAGCTCTGACAAACGAACCGGCAAAACCTAGGGAATCACAAGGTTAGAGAAGGCTATGTATGTCTGCAATGCGGAGCACCCTGGTGGGAACCAATTCGTGCTTTTGTTGGCAAATGTGCCTTTCACATGAATGTTTCGATCAGTCTTAAATAACCTTTGAGAAACTCTCTCAGCGGTGATAGTATGCCTTGCACTGTCATAGCTGGAGGTTTTTGGGGCGACGAGGGTAAGGGCAAGATAATCTCATATCTAGCCTTGAAAGACCCCATTGACTTGTGCATCAGAACGGGCTCTGTCAACGCTGCGCACACGATTTGGTATAATGGCAAGCGCTATGCGTTGCATATGGTTCCAGGCGGCTTCGTACAGGAAAAATGCCGCTTGCTGGTTGGCCCCGGCACAAATGTTCATGTTGTGCAGTTACTTAAGGAAGTTGAGGAAACAGGCGTTAAGAACCGAATAGGCGTTGACAACCAAGCCTCCATAATCGAAGAGAAACATTCAGCTCAGGACAAATCCAGCGCGCATTTGAAAGGTCTAGGCACGACGGGGTGGGGTGTCGGGCCGGCTATCGAAGAACGCGTTCGAAGAACGGCTAGGCTTGCGAAGGGCATCCCAGAGTTGAAGCCTTACCTGACTGACGTGTCAGATGAAGCAAACGAGGCAATCGCTAAGCGAAAGAATGTTTTGCTGGAAGGAACTCAGGGCTTGATGCTTTCGCTCTTCTATGGGACCTATCCATACGTTACCAGCAGGGATACAAGCGCTTCGGCCATATGTTCCGAAGCAGGTGTGGGTCCGACTAGAATTGACAATGTCCTCGTAGTGTTTAAAGCGTTCATGACGCGGGTGGGAACAGGCCCACTGCCTGGGGAGATGTCAAAGGAGGAAGCGCAAAAACGCGGGTGGTTTGAGATTGCTGCTGGGACTGGCCGTGAAAGACGCTCGGCCCCGTTCAGCTTTGAACTGGCTAGGAGGGCGGCGGCTGTCAATGGTGCGACACAAGCAGCAGTGACGAAGCTTGACTGTGTCTATCCTAAGTGTGAAGGTGTTAGGGAATTTGATGAGCTTTCGAGAGAGGCGAAGCAGTTCATCGGTGAAATCGAGAAACAGACAGGAATTCCGGTTATGTTAATAGGCACTGGTCCTGAAGCTCTTGATATTGTTGACAGAAGGAAATAGTCGCGGGGGCACTTTCCTTGCAACCGCCTTATTTGTCTGACTGTTTATTTCGTTGCCTTTTGCCGGAGTGTTAAGGAAGGGGCGCGCGTTACTGTCGGGCTTCAAGTGTTAGTGTTTTGTTGATGATGCTGCCGTTTCGGTTGATGTTCAGGTTTATTGTGTCGTTTGGGCTCTTGTATCTTTCCAAGTAGATTATGAAGTCTTCTCCCCTGTTCATTTGGCGACCGTCGGCTTCTTTGATCACATCACCTGCTTGCAATCCAGCCTTTTCTGCTGGCCCTCCAGATACTATGTTCACCACGTGTACTCCGTCTGTGTAGCGTGGATCGTATTCTATCCCCACCCATGGATGGTCGTAATGGCCTTTGGATTCCAAGTCTGGAACAACTCGCAGGAGAAGTACTGATGGGACAGCATACGCTATTCCTATGAAACCGTTGGTGCCCGTGTTGCCCGTTTCTATTGCGAATGTTACCCCGATAACATAACCGAAGCTGTCCAGCAATGGGCCACCTGAATTGCCTGGGTTGACGGCGGCGTCGAATTGGATCACATCGGCTATCGAGTAGTTTCCTTCAGGGGGTGGAACTCCGAGGTCTGACAGTCTCAACACTCTTCCCAGTTGGCTCACGATTCCCGAGGTCATTGAGCTGCTCAATCCGAATGGGTTTCCGATGGCGTAGACAGGTTCTCCTACCATCAGTTGTGTCGAATTTCTACTAAGCAGGGGTTCTGATTGTGCAGGCAGATTGTTCACTTTGATTAGTGCTAGGTCGCTGTAGACGTCGTTTCCTGTAAGCTGGGCTGTTTGAACGCTTCCATCGAAGAATGTCACAGTGATGCTGGCCGCGCCATCTACAACATGGTTGTTTGTAACGATATGTCCTTGCGAATCGTAGACAAAACCTGTGCCTTCAGCAGTTGAGCCGTCTGCTAGTTGGTTCGTTATCAGCACGACTGAGAACATTGTGCGATTGTAGATCTGGACTGCTGTCAAGCCATTCGTCTGGTTGGCATGCAGGTCTTGAATTAGCCCTTGAAGCTGGTCAACTTCCGACGCTAGGTTTGCACTACTGTTTTTCAAAGATTCGAAATCTGCTTTCAAATCAAGATAGACTAGGGCGAAACTTCCAGCCAATACCACGCAAACTATGATTAGAACTGCTATTAGCTTTCTGTCGACAACTGCTCCTGAGCTTTTTTGCATATTCACCATTCACCTGAGATACTGTATTCAGAGTAGCAATCACAAACTCCCATAAAAACCTACACTTAATTCGCTAAACACCCAAATTGGTGAGGGCCTCTGATGTTTCTGTCCCGCAGCTTACGCGTTCAAGTGGGGGGAGGTGGCGGAGGTGGAGGAGGTAAAGCGGCTGACGGCCTTCGTCTACGTAATATTAGGAGCGTAGCGGCTACGATGCAGACCACGATGACAACTGTAAGAATCATCAATGGCGTCAAGCCAAATCCTCCTGCACTTTCTGGAACCAATGGAAAACGGTCTTGGTTTTTCGAATTTATGATGTATGGCGTGTCTCCTATTCCGTCATGTCCAGTAACGTTCTGATATGGGCCGCTGTAAATGTCTGTCCCGTTGTAGTCGCTCCAGAAGTTTCCGCCTGAAGGATAGCCTTCATCCCACGTGCTGATCGACGAGTCCGTGTTGACCTGGTTTGTGTTGTTTATGAACTGGTTTTGGTAAACGGAATTGTACGATGAACTCAGTATGGTTATGCCGTCATCGTGGTTGTTTTCCACGGTATTGTTGTTGACGGTGTTGTAGTTTGAAGAAGACAAGAGATCGACGCCATCGTAGTGGTTTTCACTTATCGTGTTTTTGCTGATGTCGTTATGGTTTGAGTTATCGTAGGTCCAGACGCCGTGCAGGTGGTTTTGGCTTATGCTGTTCTCGGCGATGCTGTTGTGTGAGGAACTCCACAGTTCGATGCCATCCTGGTGGTTGTCGGTTATGTTGTTGCCTACGATGCTGTTGTAGTCCGAAGAATCACGAAGATCGACGCCGTCATCATAGTTGCTTGTCAGAGTGTTTGCTGTTATGTTGCTGTACGTAGACCCTGAGAGCCATATACCATCGGCGAATCCTTCTATTCTCATGCTTCTCACCGTTACATGAGTTCTTCCGGAAAGGTCTATCCCTTTCCCAATTCCTGTTCCTCGAAGCGCGTAGCCTGCCCCGTCAATTACGATGTTGGATCTTTCCACAACAATGGGGTCGCTGATATTGCCTATGAACGTGTAGATAAGTCCATCGTGCTGAATCCGATCTGTACCGTCAACTACCCCGTTTGCCCGAATGTAAATTGTCCCGCTTGCTCTAACCGAATGAATGTCCAAGACAGGGCTGGACATGCACACTAACAGCACGATCAAAATAGTAACTGAAACGATCTTCATTTTCATGGCTTCTCTCTTCATAATGTATTTGCGTAAAGTAGATTTTGCCTTTCACTGGTATATAAAACAACACGCCTGAAGACAAATGGCTAGCAGCGCCTTATGTGTCCATCAAACGGCTTTTGCTACTAGGTTCAAATGAGTCAACGGGCTCATTGGCTGCAAAGTTGAGAAGCTTCCGTAACAGGCAAGAGTCTCCCAGCCTGCTTTTCTAAGAAGAGAAGAAAGCTCGCTGAGGCTGTAAATGTGATGCTCTATATCCACTTTGTCGACAAATTCCAGATTTTTTCCCTGTTTATGGTAGAAGATCCAAGCTGTCTTCGCATTTGCAGTGATGGGGTCGTATTTTCTGTTTTCCAGCATCACAACATCGTCAATTTCCGCATAGGAAGTGGGAACGAATTTTATTGACAGGTACTCCGTGTGCATGGTTTCCGCCACAAACAGGATAGCATATTCTCTTGAAAGACTGCGAGCTTGCTTGAAGATGCTGAGATCGTCGTCTTGCGAAAAGAACCCGATTGACGTCCACGCGTTAACAACCACGTCGAAGCGTTTCCGATTTCTTCCAACAATTTCTTTTAACTTCCTCACATCG
>CAYGYP010000133.1:0-5768 GCA_964354115.1 uncultured Candidatus Bathyarchaeia archaeon
CGCCGGCAACAACGATCAGAGTGTTGTTATAGAGGCCGCGGCGGCGAAGCCCTTCGAGGCCCCGGCCTACGTAGAGGTCGACATTGGCGACCTCGCCGTCGTAGGGCGAAAGGGCGGAGTCTGATTTAAACGGTTCGGGCGGCGAATAAGGGCGGTGGGGGTCATAGAAATGGAGCCAGCAGAAGAAGGGCTGACCGCCGTCAATGGAAGCCAGCCAGGCATCGAAATCGGAAAAAACTTCCTCGGCAGGTCTTTCCGATTGCAGGTCCTTGATGCCTTCTGCGGTGTGCATCCGGTCACTGTACAAATCGAAACCCTGGTCGAGGCCGAAGCGTGAATCAAGGACGAAGGAGGAAACGAAGGCCGCCGTCAGGTATCCTCGGTTCTTAAAGATTTCGGCCAGCGTCTCAGCCTGGGGCGGGAGAAAGTAGCTTCCATTGTTGCGGATGCCGTGGTACGTCGGGTACGTGCCCGTAAAGATGGATGCGTGCGCCGGCAGAGTCAGGGGAACCGGACTCTGGGCACGGGAAAAGAGGGTGCCTTCGGCGGCCAGCGCGTCAATGGCCGGCGTGCGGCCGTGGAGATAGCCATAGGCCCCGATGCGGTCGGCACGGGTCGTGTCCAGGGTGATGAGCAATATGTTGAGAGGCCTTTTGCCGGGCCGCGGGTCGGAATCGGTCCGGATGCTCCTGCGCTCTCCCGATAGAAAGACGGCTCCGCTCAAGGCTAACAGAGGGAGGATGGCAGCCATGGCGGACTTTGGTTTCATATCTCTCATCCATTTTACGCACCGGGTGCGAACCTTGTCAATTCCGTCATAAACCGGCTGTCTAACTCATCTTACGGTCAGAAACAACTGTCAGGCGGTCAGGAGACGATCAACGCCGCGGCGGTCCGGGGCTCGATGATCACAACCCGGATACGATAGCCCTTTTTCTTTTCGACAGGAATAAAGAGTTCTTCGCCGGCAGGCTCGAGCCGCTCCAAATCGACTACCGCGCCCCGGCTCCCTTTGCCGAGCCACACCCGGAACACCTCGAGCGGCAGGCCTAAAAAAGTGTCGGGCAACTTCAAGCGATACTCAATCCGGTCCTTGCCCTCGGATTTGGCGACGTGCTCGGCCGTCTGCGGGTTCAAGGTCATCTTGGATGCATAGCCTTCTTCGGCGGCGTCCAATGCCAGCCGCATTTTCTCCTCCCGGCCGAGCTGCTCAAATCCCCTGGAGGGAAATGCCCGGCGGCCGTAGTAAAGCTTCAGATCCGGGTTCCCGGATTTGACCTCGATGTCGATCGGCCCGCTTCCCAATTCATCGGGCGACAGAATGATCTCGTAAAAGGAGTTTTCCATAGCGACGATCTGGCGCACGATAGCCTCGGGTTCTCCTTCGAGGTAACGGCCGCCGCCGTTCTCGGCGAGAAGCCTCAATTGCTGTTCGCCTGAACCCACTTCTCCCTGGCCGATTTGGGCGCCGACAGCGTTCACGACGAAGACAACGGCGCCTCTGGCCCTGAAGACGTCTGACAAGCCGACCAGGGAATTCAGGAAAAGGCTGTCGACCGTCTGCACCTCCCCGTGGAGGTTGGGATTGGTGGTGCTGAGATCTTGATAATTGGTCCTGGAGGCGATGCCGCCCGAAAAGAGATAGACGGTCTTAACTGAGTTGTTAAAACCGCTCAGGGCAGCGTTTAACGTGCCTAGGGACGTAAGAAAGAGTCCCCCCTTCTTTTGTTCATCCAGTCGAGTTTGCGGGGCGGAAAGGGGGTCGCGTTCCGTCCGCAGTTCTCCCATCTGGGGCCGTGGGGAGCGTGGATCGGCCACCAGCAGGCCGTCGTCACGGTCGAAGCGATGCGGCAGGCTGTCGAGCGTCGTGCCGGGCTGTCGGGCGACGATTTTCTTGCGCAGCGTGCGAATCACCTCCGCCCGGTCTCCGGAGGGCCCAAGAAGGTAGCGAAGCCCGGATCCCGGTTCCAGGCTGAGAAGGAGATAATCGATTCCCGGGCTGGAAGAGGCGATGATCTGTTCAGCGATGTTCTTGGCTTTGGACAGCCAGAGATGCGTGGTCGAAAGGGTATCGAATATGAGGAAAACGGTCCTTTGAGCCGGCTGGGAGCTTGCGGGCGCGTGTTTTTTGAGGAGAAAAGCAGCCAGCAGCCGTCCGTTGGCATAGACCTGGATATTCTCCCCGCTGATCTCGCTCACCGCCAAGCCCCGGCTGTCGATGACGAGCAAGGGCACGCGGACTATATCGGCGCCTGTGCCCCTCGCCGCAACGGCGGCCCAGAGCCCAAAGGCTGTAAAAAACCCTATCCATCGTCGTCTCTGCAACCGTCCGTTATGATCCATATTGTCTCCCCGGCCCAATCCATTTTACCACATCCTTTGTAAGCAACGAGAGAAAAAAAAGGCGCCGCCCGAAGGCGGCGCCTTTCAGAGCATCAGTAGCTGCGCGGTTAACTCGAGCTTTAGCGCCAATTGAGGCGCGCACCGAATTGGATGATCCCCGGAGATGTGATGGTGTCCGGAGTCATGCTCTGGGGAACCTGAAACTGACCTACTCGGATGATGGTGCTGTTGTTGAACACATTGAACCAGCGCGCTTCGAGGACCAGGTTGACGCTCTCGGCCAGGGCGAATTGTTTTTCAAGAGCTAGGTTGACCTGCACGATATCGGGCAGGCGCAGGTCGCCGTATTTCTCGTCCTTGGGATAGAGGGTGATGTTGTACAATGTGTTCTGGCCGTTGTAAACCGGGTTCCCCTCGTTGGCCACCAGGGTGCCGCTGATGTTGAATCCCCAGGGGAGCTGGTAGAGACCGTTGGCTTTGACCATCCAGCGGGCGTTATAGAACATCAGTCCGCTGCGGTAAGAGGCTGGGTCTGCGACACCGTCGGCGAAGTAGTAGTAGGTCGAGAGGTTTTGCCCTCTTTCATCCATGTGCTTGCTGTAGTCCTGGTAGTTGAAGCTGGCGTTGAACATCCATCTGTTGGAGAGCCGCTTGTGGAAGGTGAACTCGATCCCCCAGTAGTTGGTCCAGTTGTAGCGGTCGTGGGTGAAGAAGTTGCCGGTTGTGGGTGGGCGCGTATTTGCGCCGTAGACGTCGTTGCCTGTGACCGGGTCGGTCCCGACTTTAGTGTATGTTATATCAATAGGCCACTGTACCGTGTAGTTTTCTGGAGTTCCTTCGTACCTGAGGGTCTGGATATCGCGGGTCTCCTTCTTGTGGTAGCCGTTGACGCCGACGCTGATGTCCGTAGCGAGCTCTCGTTCATAGCCGAGGACGAACTCCGTAACCCCGGGGGTCTTCCAGTCGGGGTCGTAGACATTTGTCGACGCTTTCGCCTCCGGGGGGCCTAAGGGTGAGAGCTGGCCGGCATAGTTGTAGTAAGACCAGCCGGGAGCGGTTTTTGCCGCTCTGATAGCGTCGATTTCGGCCAAGGTATAGCGGAAGAACTCCCCTTCGTCGGGCCAGCAGTCCCCGTCGTAGTCGAAGAATGGGGCATAAATGATCCGGCCGGCACCCGGGGCCATCCCCTCGTTGAAGCGGTTGCTAAGGATGCCGTTATACTGGGCGAACGAAGCCTTGAAGACGTTCTTGCCGTCGCCAGTGAGGTCGTAGGTGGCCGAGATTCGCGGCGAGATGGCCGTCGGTTTGACCGGCACGACGTCCGCCTTGACATCCAACCCGATGCACCAGGGTGCCCACGCTCCGTTGCTGGCGCCCTCGTTAAAGGGTTCCATTGACCCCATCTTGACATCCTGCCAGCCCCAGATGTTTCGGTCCCAACGCAGGCCGAGGGTCACTGTCAGTTTCTTATAGGTGGCGGTGTCCTGGAAGAAAACGCTCTCGCGCTTGGTGTAGCGCTTGCCCACGATGTCGTCGCGGAAGTAGAACCACTTGTAGACTCCGGGTTGGGTGCCGTCGGGCCAGGTGAAGGATGGGTCTTTTCCGTTGACATAGATGGCAAGGCCGTTGGGGAGGAGCTGTTCCCGGTTGAACTTGTTGTTGGCAAAATCGATGCCCAGCTTGAATTCGTGATTGCCGCCGAGGAGACTTTCGGCGAAGTAGTCGGCGTAGGCGACGAAATAGGGCCTGTCGCCGCGCTCGTCCTGGGCCAGCATCATAGAAATCTTGGGCAGGGAGCATTTTGGCGCGGGATAGGAATAGTCGTAGGTCCAAGCCCTTCCGGGGAAGCGAATCCTGCGGCCATCTTCATAGGTGTCCTTGTCGGGCATCCACTTCTCGTCTTCCTGGTGGAGCGAATAGTTGGTTTGGGAAATTGTCGACTTAGCGGTGAGCATCAGATTGCCTAGTACAGTCTGGATTTCCGCGGTGTATAATTTGCTGGGGCCGATGGTCCTGGACAGCATGGTCGGGTTGTAGACTGACCAGATTACGCCGTAGGTCTGGCTGTCGGCCCAGTTGTAAGCGAACTGGGCGGTGGTTTTCTTGTACTGGGCGTTGATTTTACCGTAGTAATTGCCCGTGAACGTGGGCCTTGTGACCGCGCCGGTATACCCACGCGTGGCCGGGTCTGAAATCGAACCCGAGCCGAAGTACCAGAGGTGGTCCTTCCACAGGGGACCGCCCACGCTGGCCGCGAAGTCCCAGATGCGGTTGACGCCGGCCGGCATCCACCCTCTGGCTTTCATGGCGTCGGGCAGATTCTGGTCCATCTCGAACTTTCTGTCCATGAGCTCGATAAACATATCGCCGCTGACCCGGTTGCCGCCGCGCTTGGAGACGAAGTTGACCTGGACGCCTCCGGCGATGTTCATGATATCATGGGACGAGATGGAAACCTGGGTCTCTTCCAGCTGGTTTCTGCTGATCGAGGCCCCGATTTCGCCCGGGTAAAAGCGGCCGTCGGTCGAGGCGCCGTCAACCGCCCAGCTGTTTTTCTGGGCTTCGGTGCCGGGGCCGTAGAAGAGCTGGGAGCCGCCGGTGACCCCGCCGCCCTGCGCTTCAGACAGGACGCCGGGGGCCATGTTGACGACCGTAAGGTAGCCTCGGCCCAGCGGCAGGGTGTCCATGACCTCGCGCGTGACAGTAGTCGAAACCACCGTTTGACGCAGCGAGATAAGGGGAGTCTGACTGACTACCGTGATACTCTCCTCCAGGGTGCCGGGTTCCATTTCCACGTTGAGTGTCAGGATCAAGCCAATGTTGACCCGGATCTGCTGCCGCTCGACCTTCTTAAAACCAGAGAGTTCATATACGAGGTTATAGTAGCCGGGAGCAAGCTTCAGGAAACGGTAATTTCCTTGGGCTGAGGTGACAGCAGTCATTTTGCCGGTAACTTCGCCTGTCAGCGTGACGGTTACCCCGGGCAGGGGCGTATTATCCTCGGCTAGGGTTACTATGCCGACGATATCGCCGGTGTTGTACTGGGCATGCGCTATTGAAAAGAGCAACGCACATGCGAAGAGACCGAATACAATTTTCTTCTTCATTATGCCTCCTTTCCTTCCCGAATAAAGCGCCCTCTCAAAATAACTTGAGAATTGCCATAAGCATCCAATTTGTTATTAATTCTCACCTCCTTTCTTATGAACATTCAATTAGACTCGCTGACGATAGGCATTCCCGACCCCGAAAATGGCATTTGTATACCAATATTCATTTTACGAAGTGCAATAATCGTGCCATATTTTTCAAAAAAGCTGAAGGCGTAAATACATTATTATTTGTGTGTTATAAAAGGGCGGCTCGAAGGTTTGAGGCCAAGAATCCAATATTTTGGATAGGCTTCAAAATTTTGAATTTTAGCC
>CAYGYP010000134.1:0-5736 GCA_964354115.1 uncultured Candidatus Bathyarchaeia archaeon
AGATGACGTCGAAGCTTTCCGGGCCGAAGCCCATAGTGTTCATGTCCTGGTTGAGCGACTCGATATATGGCCCAAGGCCAAGCGCCTTGGCCTCTTGATCGACCTTGTCCAGGAAGGGCTGGTGGTTATCCAGGGCGATGATCTTCCCCCGGGAAAGCCGGGCCAGCTCCATGGTCTGCTTTCCCGGCCCGCAGCCAATATCCAGGATCTTCGGCTTCTCCGGGAGTCCTGTCATCATCCGATAGGCCTTCCTGGTTGAAGAATCATCTCCTGGACCGGCCCGGGGAAGCGTACCGTAGACTTCAAAGAAGAAGGTCATCTGGTCTTCCATGATCCGATTATACAACGCCCCGTGCCGAATGTCCTCAAACCCCTCCGCCTCTTAACTCCTCAGCCCTGACGCCGTAAGGCTGGACTTCGCCCATTTTTTTATCTAAAATGACTCTCGGGATCTTGTCCGGACAAAAAACACCTAAGGAGCCGTTCATGAATGGGGCCGATTTTTTTGCCGAGAAAAAGCCGATCCTGGGAATCAACGGGCTGGGAAGAATAGGCAAGCTCAGCCTGTGGCATCATGTCGGGAGGAAATACTTCAAGGAGATTGTCGTCAGCCAGGGCCGGGAAATCGGGATGGGGATGAACGCGGTCGCCCAAACCATCGAGAAGGACTCCACCTACGGGCTGATGCATACGTTTTTGTACGGGATAAACGCCTCGCCCCTCATCAAGATCGCCGACGAGAAACAGGGAAAGCTGCTCATCGACGGGATCCCGGTGACCGTCTTGAGAAAGGCCCGCAACCCCAAGGACATCCCCTGGAGGGACTACGGAGTCGAGGTCGTGGCCGAGTGCACGGGACAATTCCTGGACCCGACCGCAGACCCCGACAGCGAGAAAGGCTCCATCCGGGGCCATCATCTGGCCGGTGCCCGTGTCGTCATCAACTCGGCCGCCTTCAAGATCAAGAACAAAGCGCTGGCCATGCCCGATGACGCGGTGACGCTGATTTATGGAATCAACCATCAGAACTTCAATCCCGCTCAGCACACCTTGATTTCCGCGGCCTCCTGCACGACGACCGGCCTGGCTCATATGATCAAGCCTCTCCTGGAAAACGAAAAGACCCGCTGCATCCTGACAGCTGCCGTGGCCACGGTGCATGCAGTGACCAACTCTCAGAGCGTCCTGGACAGCGTCCCCAAGGCCGGCGCAAAAGACCTGAGAAAAACGAGGAGCATCCTGGACAATATCATCCTGACATCCACCAACGCCGCGGAAGCCCTGGCGCTGGCCATCCCGGAAGTGAAAGAGATCGGGTTTATGGCCGACTCCATCCGCATTCCGACGAAAACGGAATCGTTGATCATCCTGAACGTGACCTTTCAAAGCAAAATGGGCGAAGACGGGAAAATCAGAGCCATCGACACAGAAGGCATCAATGACATCTACAGGCAGGCCGAGGCCAGAGGCCCCGAGCGTCTCCTTGTTTACTCCGAGGAACAAAACGTCTCCTCCGACGTCGCCGGGATCAACGCCTCCATCGTCATTGAAGGGCAGTTCAACCATACGAGAACGGCTTTTATCCAGGTCGATCTCTCCCAAATTCCCGGGCTTTGTGGCGATGGGCGGGAGGCCATCCCTCTCCGGACTCTGGAGATTCCCGTGGTCCATGCCAAGATCTTCGGCTGGTATGACAACGAGTACGGAAGCTATACGAACAGGCTGGGCGACTTGACCGTCTACGCCCACAAGATGATGAAATAGCGGAACACGATTCTCAGATTTTGACCGGGAACGTCTCTTTCGATTCCACGCGGTGCCTGCCCAGATAGACGGAACCGCTCCAGCCGTCGATGCTGATGAAATCCCCGCTTTTAATTTTATGCCCATCGATAATGCTGAAGGCGCTCTTCTCGTAAACTTTCAGGCTCCTGAGGCCGACGACGCCGACCTTCTTGAGGTGGGGAATGATGACCGCCGCATGGGAAGTGCTTCCTCCCTTGGCCGTCAGGAGCCCGTCCACCTGCCGCAGGAGGCCGATATCGTCGGGAACAGTGTCCGGGCGAATCAAGATCAGCGACGTGCGGGGCTCTTCTTTCTCCAACTGTCGAATCTCGGCCTCGGAAAAGACGGCCCTTCCGCAGAGCGCCCCGCCTCCGATGCCGATGCCGTAGCCGATCAGGGCCTTTTTCAACTTGTCGGTCTCGGCAAAGGGTCGCAGCTTGACGCGCTCTGGAGGGGGCATATCGCGAGCCTGAAGGATGTAAAGCCCTTCTTTGGAATCGTTTTCAAAAGTGAATTCAATCTCCTGATGGTCAAACCCCTTGTCGTAGATCAAGAGTTCCGCCAGGCGCTTCAGCTCGGCATAGGCGGCCGGAAAGTGATTTTCCAGGGAAATTTCGCTGTCTCTTTTTTCGGTCTTTCTTTGAATCTCCGAGATGGGGTAGGTCTCCACGAGTCCCGTGACAATGTCATCTCCCTGGGCGCCGAATATAAAGTCCCCAGAGAGGAGAACGGTGCTCGACAGCCCCTTGGGGTCACGCGTGAAGGTGACCCCGGAGCCCGACCTTTCGTTCAGGTTTCCGAAGACCATGGACTGGACAACGACGGCCGTTCCCCACTTGTCTGAGATATTCATCTCATGCCGGTACAGTTCGGCGCGCGGGGAATGCCAGGACTCGATCACTTTAAGGATGGCTTTTTTCAATTGTTCCTGCGGCTCATCCTCGACGGCGATCCCGCTGTCCTCCAGTTCTTTCTTGTAGGTCAGTGCGATCTCGCGCATTTGATCCGGGGCGAAGTACAACTTCTTGGAAATTTGGTATTTCTCCTTGAACCGGTCGATGATCTCATCGAAAAAGTCCCGGTTCAATCCTTCCGACATTCCCCAAAACTGGAGAAACCGCCGGTAGCAGTCCCAGGCGGCCCAGGCATAACCGGGTTTCCGGCTCAGGTTTTCGGCGATTTTTTCATTCATCCCCACATTCAAGAATGAGCTCATCATCCCCGGAAGGGAGATGGCGGAGCCGCTTCTCACGGAGAGGAGCAGAGGATTTTGAGAGTCCGCATATCGTTTGCGGGTCATCCTTTCCAGCTTTCTCAGTTCCCTGTCCAGCCGCCTGTTCAGGTCCTTGGAAATGTCCGGATAGCCGGTGATTGCGTCCAGACATCGAAAAATTTCCGTGGTGATGATAAACCCGGGGGGGACAGGGAAATCGAAGGAATGGAGCTGCTTGAGGAAATAACCCTTGTTGCCCAGGAGGATTTGATCGTCTCTTTTTTGAGGTTTCTTGTGGAGTGGAGTCATGGCAATCTCCGGGTTGTAACTCATGAGGACATTCAGCAGGTGACTGTGAGTCTTGAATTTCTCCTGTTCGGCGCAGAGTGTCCGGAGAATGTTGCTGATAAAATTGTCGAGCGTCTGAAGGCCGAAGGCGGAGGCAATCATCGACCGGATGAAATTTTCGGTCTGCATATAGATCGTCTCTACCTCCTCCTCGGATAGCCGGGCCCTTTTCTCCCCCGGCTTTTTGGCGATGAATTGCCTGATGATGACGGGCAGATTGGTCCGATGGGAATCGATGTAATAGACGCGGATGATGTCCTGAATTCCTTTGGAAATGAAACGGAAGATGTCGACATATTGATCGATACTGAAGCGCTTGATCTTGAGGGCTCCCCGGAGGTACTTCATCTTCGACTCAAGTCCCTCCGTGGAAATTCCCTCGAGCTGAAGCGCCTTGATAAACAGCCAGAGGTACTTGTCGATCTTGACCAGGGTGATCTTGGTGATGAATTGAAGGTTCAATCGATTGATGACCTGTTCCAGGAGGACGTTGGCCAGGCTTTGGAGCCGGAGATAAAGGCCCAGGGCGTCGAGTTTGGGCTCGCGGTACAGCCCGTACATAGACTGGATTCCTGCGGCGATATGCCTCTTGTGGTAGATGTCTTCAAAGGCTTCGGTTTTTTCAGGAGAGACGATGCGCGCCTTCAAAAGGCTCAGAAAATCCAGAAGGATCATCAGACTCTTGGCGTAATCCTTCCGTGAAAAAGCCTTGTGGAATGCCTCCAATCTCTGCTTATCAAAGGCATAGGAAGAATCCAGATTCTTGATCACATCCTGATGATGGATGTTGTATTTCTTGTAGAGAAGCTGATAGAAGCGCAGGACGAGAGCGGCCTTCTCCCTGTCGCGATCCGGGACATCGGGGATTTTCTGAAGGACCCACTGAATCTTGGCTGGATCCCAGGGCAGGAGCAGCCGGGGATTGTGATGCGCCTTCCGGTAGAGGACCGCGAAGATCTTGTGCATCCCGGCATAAAACTCGGAGGAGTCTTCGATCTGCTCGTAGACCTCCTCGGGCAGAAACCGCCGGATCTCCTCCTTGTTTCCGGAGTGCCAGTAACGAAAAATGCTCTCGACAAAAGAGACCAGCGTGCTGTTGCTTTCCACATGGGATTGCTTCCTGAGAAAATGGACGAGCAGGTCCCGGCGGTTCGTGATGTCATCCATGCGGCTGGAGAAATCCCGGATTTCCCCCTCGGCGTTGATCTCGTTGAAATAAACGGGGAAAAGCCTGGCCAGCTGCATCACCAGGTTATAGGCGGGGAGGATATCGGAATTCAAGAGCGCGGAGATATCTTTCTGGAGAAGATCCGTATCCCGGACGAAGACTCCTCCGAGTTCCAGGTTGATGATCAGGGCCGAAAGGAACTGTTTGGTCCAGCGCGGCTTCAAGGCGATGATCTCGAGCCAGGCCCGGATGTTCTTGACATGGAGGGCGTTGAATTTCACCTCCCAATCCGCAGTCGTGCCCTGGACATCGGGCGATTGAAAACCGAACAGGATGATCTGTTCCATGAGCGCGTTGACCAGGGGATGATGGTTGAGCTTGAAAGTTTCTCTGGCCGCCGTGCTGATGAAATTCATCATGGCCTCGGGATAGCGCGCGCGGGCGCTGCTCCCCTGGAGCATGGGGAAAATTTCCTTGATAAATTCCTCCAGTTCGGGGACGGACTTCTCGGCGAAGGCCTGCCCGAGCGAACGGTTGATCTCGATCAGGGCTTCCCGGTGGATATCCTGGAGGCCGGGCAGAGTGATGATCTTGAACAGGAAATCCAGACGGACAGAGTGCGGCTGTCCCTCGGTGAGAGGCGACCGCTCGAGCTCGTTGGCGACTTTCAGGTATCCGTTGGCGATCTGATAGTAATCGGGCAACTCGAGAAAGGGCGCCAAATCCTCCCAGCCCCGCGGATCTCGCAGCTGGGAGGACTCCTCGAGCCGGCTCAGCAGCAATCGCAGCTGGCCATGGCTGATCGGCGCAACAAGGGTTTGATACCGGGCCTGGGCGTCGGGCTGCCCTTTGAAGTCGAGATACCCGTAAAGAGGGTCGGGCTGGCCGAGCCAGAAGCTGAAGGAGGCCTGAAAAACGCGAGAGCAGAGTCCCGAAAAATCCTTCACCGGGGCCTGGATGTGGTGATCGATGAAGAATTTGAGGATCAGCTTGAGGTCTCTCGTCCTTTTCTTCATCAGCCCGACTTCTTCCCGGGGCATCCCATGGAGGAAATCCAGGGCCTGCAGAACGAGGGGGATGTTTCGGGACAGGTGTTCCCCGCTGTCCGCCAGGATTTTCTGGAGGTATTCCAAAAGATAGCCGATGCTTTTTTCTTTGACGGAATCGCTCTTTTCCCGGGAGATCAGCTCCGCATAGATCCCGATTTCGATCTCGAGGGCCC
>CAYGYP010000135.1:0-5644 GCA_964354115.1 uncultured Candidatus Bathyarchaeia archaeon
ATCATGAGCGACACGCCCATACAACACGAAAATCCTTCGCACTCTTAAGGCATGAGAGGCAATTCATCCCACGACTAAAGATCGTGGGCTTTCTTGCCCTGTTTCTGTAATTACACATATCCAGACTATTCCCGGATTTCATTCCTGTCCTGCCGATGGCTCTAACGTCTTCCGGCGCATACGCCTAAGACTCACGTCTGCCACGAAAAGGACTAACGCAACTACCAGCAGGCCTGTCGCGATCGTCGCCTCCCTTGATAGCAACTGGCCAGGCTCGCTTGGGACAGGGACAACCCCTACGGTCCATGACGTTTCGCGCATTGATCCGGAGAAATCTGCGAAGATCTGGAATGTGTGAAGCCCGCTGTCAAGTGACATGGTGACGATCTGGTCCTTGCTCGCTACGGAAGCAGGATTGTTGTCTACCATGAATTCGTAGTCGCCCGACTTGACCGTCAAATAGAAATCGTATAGCCCGGAGCTGTCGAGATAGAGCGCGAACTCATTCACCTGTGTGAAGGGCGGCGGTTCGCTTGGGACGAAGCCCGAGAAAGCGGCGTCGGGCAGATCAGTCGCTATTCGTGGAATCCGATAGAGGTTCACAGCGACGCGAATCGGCGTAGCCGTAGCGTTGCTCACGTAGACGTTCAATGTGTAGTTCCCAGCTGTCAGATTTCCTCCAAGGAACCACAGGCTTCCAGATAGATCGTACCAGAGTTCGCCGGTCTCAGCAATTTCGGCGTCGAATGTGTTATCGGCACCAGCGCCTCCCTCCGCATGGATCAAGTAGTTCTGAACGGTCGAGTTGGCCGCGATTTCAAACGCTGAAGACTCCGATTCGCCCGGGGCGAGCGTGACCGGTCCGAGGGATGCTATTGGCCTCAAGCTTGCGATCGTCGACAGCGGAGCGTGTCCAGCCTCCTCCACTGTGACCAAGATGTATGGATCGAATCGCTGCGAAAACTCGACTGCTGCTTCGTCAAATGAGAGATCAACTTTGAGAGTAGTGTGCCTTCCTTCGCTGACTCTGAAAGCAGTAGGGATCTTCAAGTCCTGGGTTGGAACTTTGAGCGTTACGTTTTGGCCGAGAATCGTTGCCCTCACTTCGCCCAACGTGACCCTCACGAGGTTATAGTCTCCAATTGGCATCTTCGCCTCCAACGTAAGCGGCGTTTGAGCGAGCTCCATGGGGTTCACGACGACGGGCGCGTCTCTTAGGACGATCCAAGCTCCCTCCCCCACACCGACACGGTGGACCGACATTGAAGTGATGGTTACCTCCATGTCCATAACGGTAGGTGGCCCAACAAGCTCGCCGGATGTGCTGACAACCTTAGCTTCAACGGTTCCGTACCTCAACTGCGGATAGACGGCAGGGAAAAGTTCCGGCAGGGCAACTAGGCTGAAGATCAGGATCGCGGCAATCAGGAAGCCTCCGGCCGCGAATGTTGCAAGACTTTGCTGGTCTTTTGACAATCACACATGTCCTCCTAGCCTTTCGGTCTCTCCTTCATTGCCCTTATCGCCTCGTACCAGAAGATCATGGCGCCCGAGGCACCAAGCAAGAATGCGAAAGCTGCCACGAGATTCACCTCAACGACGATGAAGAACAAGAAACCAAGCATGACTGTGAACAGGACTGCGTAGAACACGAACCTTGGTACGAGTACGGTTCCGAACCGGTAGAACTGCCTCAACACACCCACCTTCACGTCGGAGACGAGCACATACTCCGAGCTCTCCTTCCTGACGAGGCCGAGTTCTTTGAGTTTTTCCAGGTGGTATTGAGCTAGTGTTGGACTCGAGAACTTCAAGGCGCGCTGTACCCCACGGATTCCCACGGACGCAGACGGTGACCTCAGGAGGTACCAGTAGACTTTGAGCGTGTTCCCTTTCAGCTGACTGTCTATCTTCTCCTGGTCGATCTCACTCAAGGTCTTGGTCTCACTCTGGTGCGCGCCCAGTTCGGGGCGCCGTAGTTGGCCTTGCCGTAGAATATTATCCCGCCCCCTTTCTCGGTTCCGTATGTCACAGTTGTCCGAATGGTGGTATACTAATAAGCTCTTGCAGAGCCGCACTGATCTTCGATGGAACTTTACTCACTCTGCATGCGACGCGCTGCTGAGGTCTCAGAAGGCTGACGCGATCATTCTAGCGCGGCTGTTTCTATCCGTGATTTTGGTTGCTCTTAGCTATCATTTCGGACGGAGGATGAGCTGGAGATTGTAGCCGATCTTGAAGAACCCGCGTGGCGAGACAAAAGCCTAAGATGGCCTAGTCTCTTGGTACAGTATCTTGACTCGTATGTATCGCGGAGTTTCAATGCCCACTGTATATCTCATGGCCACGCCGCTGCCAGCCTTGAGTCTGATAGGCGACGGGAGAAACATGGTCAGCGTGATTCCCGCTGCGCTAGCAGAGGCAGAGGAGGGCAGATGTGCTAGAACCACTTCAGATCCCTTGCCTCCTGATCCCAGCTCGATCGCCCCTTCGATGTCATTCGAATGCATGTGAATGCCGACAACTAGGAAATCACTCTTTATGGTTCCAGCAGGAATGATGTCGATCCACTCACCCCATTTCCAATAGGTTCCACCAACGACTTCACTTGGAATGTTCATGTACGGGTACGTCATGATCGGCCCAGCTGTCTCTGAGTATGTATTGGTTGCCCGGGTCGTGCTACCCGCTGCTGTCACCGTGTCGCCTTTGGAAGATGAGAGGTTCCCTACAAGAAAAGCTCCGGCGATGGCACCCGCATACGCGAGGAATTTGGCAAATCGCCGCCTTCCGATCCCTTCGCTTGGCCCTTGATTTGGTGGTGAGGCTGCGACCCCCAACTTGCCCACTTGAAGGCGCTAGACTAGCAGCGGGCTAGTTATGTTTATCTCCGCTCAATTCAATGGTTGTTCCTGGCACCACGCAGCAATGCGACGCGGCTATGCTATCGCGTGAGTTGATTGGACGCGGACTCTGACCGTCCCGCTGTCCGGACCAATCGTTGCGATGTAGCGAAAGAAACGAATGGTAACGTATGGTCACCGAGTGTGAGAAAGAAGCCTTTGAAGCAGAAGCCACTTGTGAGCATCGTTCTAGCCATTCTTGTCCTCTTGTTCCTCTCCGTCGTGATGAGTCATTGGCCTTCTCCGAGCCTGCATGAACGTCTCCCCAGAAACATCCCTCCGATCTTGATCCAGGACGACAAGGATTTTGACGAGGAACATGGCGTGATCGGCGGGTCGGGCACCACTTCTGATCCCTACCTAATCGGGGGTTGGAACATCGATGCCTCGCAAGGAGACTGTTCGAATAGGTCATGTGCGGCAATTGCCATACAGAATGTCAGCGTTTCTTTCATCATCCGGAATGTCAGTGTGCGAGGGAGAGAGTACGATGACGGAGTCAGGTTGTCTGATGTCAGGAACGCGAGAGTCGAGGGCACAACTATCACAACGGGGGGAACAGGTATCCTGGTAATCTCCTCGACGAACTTGACGATCACTCAGGACGTCGTCACAGGGAGTGATGAAGGCGTCTCTTTGGAGGAAAGTCACGACGTCTACATGCTGGCTAACAACGTCTCGCGTGGAACTCAAGGAATCGTGATGAGGGATTCATCTCGAGTCAGGGCTGTTGACAACCTACTATACGACAACCGTGCCAACGGGATCATCCTCTTGAATGTGGTAGACGGCACCGTCGAAGGCAACACGATCATCAACACCGCGTTCAGGGCCATCACAATGGGCGATTCATCGAACATCTTGGTTACGCGGAACCAAATCGCCGGTTGCGGCGAGGAGTGTATCTACCTATTCTACGGAAGTGGGAACTCGATTATTCAGAATGAGGTATCGGGGTGTGACTGGGCTGGAATTGCACTCCTCGCGAGCAACGACAACGTACTCAAAGACAACTCGATCGCCGCGACGCCTTACGGGATCTTCCTGTCCGAAGAATCATGTAATAACCTAGTAGCTTGGAACAAAGTAGCGAATGCGAGCCTGGGCATCGCGGTCACGTCCGACTGCAACCTCCTCGTGAACAATAGTGCAACAGGAAACACGATCGGCACAGCTCACACGGGCACTGTTGACTCTGAGAGCGATCCAAGTCAAGATGATCGCTCGCCTTCCGTTCGGAGGTTCGTGTCCGATCTGACTTCTGACCGACGCGCGCCGGTTATTCAACGAAGTGCTTCCGGGTTCTTGGTTTCGTAAGTGTTGCTCTCCCAGACGTTGCCTCCGCTTGTGTCGTGAAGGTCGAATAGTCTTACACCATCGCCGTTGCTCTTCGCGGTGTTTGACCTGATGGTATTCTGACTGCTCTCCTCGCTGATGGCTATGCCGTCTCCCTGGTTCTCAATCACGAGGTTCGCTTCGACCGAATTATTCGTCGAGCCCTCAGTTAGAGCAATGCCAAGTCCTCTGCCCCGAGCTACAGTATTGCCGCGTATCACGTTGCTGGCACCACGCCATACCGAAATTCCGTAGGTGGTGGTCCCTGTAACCGTGTTGTTTTCAACCTTGTTATAGTTGGCCCCTGCCGACGTGCCGTCAATATTGATTCCACCGAACGCTCCCTCTGAGACGCGGTTGTCTTTCACCACATTCGATGAGCCTCTGATGAAGATAGCTACATCTCCGATTCGTTGGAAACTGTTTGATACGACCAAGCTGTTGTCGGAAGCTTCGAGCTGGATCCCGTAGTTGCCACTACTAACCAAGTTATCCGTGAAGGCAAGGTTTCGTGACAGAAAGGCATACACTCCGATGAAATTACCAGCAACCAAACTGCGTTCAATCCGTCCATTCTCCACGCGTTCCAAGTAGATTCCGACCGACAATGTGTCGCCCTGTACTTGCACGCGCCTGATTGTGAAGTAAGCAGTTGTCCCGAAAACCGTAATTGCGCTCACGTCTTGTGTCGCGTTCACGATCCAATCGGAGACTATGTACGGATCTTGCTGACTTCCGGAACCCTCCCTGACGCACTGGCAACCTGACGCGGCCTCGATAGTAGTGAAGTCACCGTCTTCGGCAATCATTATCCGCGCATGTGAAACAGGCTGATGCTCAAATTCGGTGCGATGCATGGGCCTCGATGCAATGTAGGCTGCGATAGAGACCACAGCGATCACGACAAGAAGCAGTACAGCCAACACTCTCGTGCGCGCCATCAAATGTGTTCCCGGCGACAGAGACCGTCTTGGACCTTAATCTCTTTGCCTCTCATTTAGCGAACTAGAGAAAGGGCGAGCAGCGCCTCGACGGGTGAAGCCTAAATATGACTGCGGGGGTCTCAGAAACAAGTGGAGCCGGGTTGGCTTCGAAGTCAGCTAAACGACGCAAGGAGAAAGTAGCAAAGAAGTCTTCCTCGGGGCGGATTGTCTTTGCGGCTTCCATTGTCATCATCGTAGTAGTAATCGTCTACGTGTTTGCAGGCCCCGCTGGAGCAAACCCCATAGTAGGGGGCACGGCTCCGAATTTCAGTCTGCCGGTTGTCACTGCTGAGGGGCTCACATCTCGTACCATTGAGCTATCATCGCTTAGGGGTAGGATTGTGGTCTTGGAGTTCATGGTTTCATGGTGTAAGGTCTGCCGAGCGATAGCTCCGTCGCTTATCACACTTAGCGACGAGTACG
>CAYGYP010000136.1:0-5599 GCA_964354115.1 uncultured Candidatus Bathyarchaeia archaeon
CAGCCTCGGACAAGCAGTGTTCACGTAGGCTTCTATCGTTGGAAACTCAATAAGCGCTTCTGGCGTGATTTCATTGATGGCAAAAAGATATGCAACCTTCGCTTTCTCTTCAAGCTGCCGTTTTATCTTATAAGCTTGCTCGAGGCTTTTCTGTCCTGGTTTTAATCCAACTAGGATTCCGAAAGTCTTCGCTTTTTGGGCTTCTTCTATGCCTCTCCATCGCTGCCTGATAATTCTTTCAGCCTCTTCGTCAATGGAGGAAGCTTCGTTATTGTATGGGTCAGCAATTATCGTGGGTCTTGAGGTTGACAAGGCTACTCCTAGGGCATGGAATCGGCCGCCGCCGATGAAAAGAAAGGCTTCAACATCCTTCGCTATTGATCTAGCATTGCTGTAATCGCATCCGATAACTTGTCCAGGATAGCCCAGTCTTCCAGCGTCGCCTATTATGACGGTTTTTCCTGCTCGGACCAGAATTTCTCTGGCTGCATCAAGAGTTTGCACATGTTGCACTGTCGTGGTCAGACCGATCCTACGCCATTTCTCAAGCATTGGCAGAGCTTTTTGAACGGCTTCATTAACGTCTACGGTTGCTCTTGCCTCAATGTACACTGTTGGGACAGGCTCATGCTTCAGAGACTTGGCATGTCCGTAGTGAACTATTAGATCTGCCCCCAAACTCTCAGCTGCTTCAGTCGCTAGATCGCATGCACCGTAACACGGATCTGCAGAAACTATAGGCAAGGCGCCTGTCCTTTCAATGGCCTTTGCCAAACGTGGCGCTTCAGCCTTCAAGCCTTCAGGAAGCTGTAGCAGAACGCGCTTGGCTCCGAGTCTAAGTATTTCCTGTTTCACTCTTTCCTCTTCAAAATCGAAGTTTCTCATTTAGACACTCTCAAGACTCGAATTTGGCCAGAACACAAATCATGGAAAACGGAACGGGTGGCGACTGCTATTCAAGTGCCCATTCCAAGTCCTGCTTTGACCTTTGGGTTGGACGACGAAGGGCCCTTTCATGCTGTTCAGCGAGTTCCTCAAGCATGATTTTGCGTTCTATACTCGCCACGAGTCTTTTTGTTGCAATAACTGCGTCGTTGTTCACTGAGATGCTGTCTATCCCAACTCTAACAAGGAACTCTGCGAAGTCTGGCAGATTTGACGGACCTTCACCGCATATGGACACTGTTGTCCCATTCTGATGCGCCACCTTGATCAAGTGAGCAATTATCCTCTCCACTGCTTGGTCCCTTTCATCGAAGTAGCCCATTTGGCCTAGGCGTTCTGAGTCTCTGTCAATCATTAGAATGCCCTGCGTCATATCGTTTGAGCCTATCGAGAATCCGTCGCAGAGCTTCGAGAATTCGTCAGCAAGTATGGCGATCGAGGGGGTTTCAGCCATGAACCAAACCTTGAAGTCCTTTGATCTTTCCAATCCTTCTTCCCGCATGATTTCCAGCACTTTCTTTGCTTCCCACACTGTGCGGACGACTGGAAGCATGACCCACACGTTCTTAAGTCCCCATTCTCTGCGGCACTTCCGGATCGCTTGGCATTCGAGCCTATAGGCTTTCTCGTACCATTCACTTATGTATCGGCTACATCCACGCCATCCAAGCATCGGGTTGGCCTCCACAATTTCGTATTTGTCGCCTCCCTTCAACTCGCGGTACTCGTTGGTCTTGAAATCGCTGAAACGCACCACAACGGGGCGTGGCTGTATCGCCCTTGCCACGGTGGCTATTCCTTCAGCCAGCTTATCCACGAAAACTTGTGACCGACCAGTGTCCACAAAGGACATGGGGTGCTCACCTATGTAACTGGCTAGAATGAACTCCATTCGCATCAGCCCAATGCCTTCAAACGGCAAGTCTTTGTAATCTTCAACTTTCTCTGGAACACCCAAGTTCATGTATATCTTCGTCGCGGTTACAGGCACAGACTGGAACACGCCTCCAGAAACCGCGGAGCTGGAAACGGTTGCTCCACTGGCTGATGAAAGCTGCGCAGTCAATGTTTGCAGCACACCTTCATACACGATGCCGCTTTTTGAATCAACAGTGTATTCTTTTCCCGTGACCATGAGCTTCGTAGCGTTCTCAGTTCCGACTACGCATGGAATACCGAGTTCACGGCTCACGATGGCCGCATGGCAGGTTACTCCACCTTTATCAGTGACTATTGCTCCCGCCATCTTCATGAAAGGCACGTAATCAGGATTAGTCATGTCGGTAACAAGTACGTCGCCTTTCTGCATGACTTTTGAGGCTTCTTCTGGGTTCCTGACTACCTTAGCGACGCCTATGCCAAAGCTTCTTTTCCCAGCTGCAATCCCCCTCACAACAACGTTCAACATTTCTGTCGGCTTGATTTTCTCTGTCTCAGCGTTGACCGGTGCTTCTGCGATCTTCTGGGTCCAAACCGTTTCAGGCCTTGACTGTACTATGAACATGTTAGCTGGAAACGACATGTCCCTGTCAATTGCCCACTCAATATCTTGAGGCCCCCCGTAATGCTGCTCAATATGCTTCGCAAGGTCTGCTAGTCTCAGGATCTCCTCGTCACTAATGCACGGCTGCTCTTGCTTCTCAAATTGCACTTCCATATGGACAGTCTTGCCTGTGTTCGGATCACGAATGTACTGGATAGTCTTCTTGGCCAAACGTCGCTCCACTATTTTCAGAGTCTTCTTATCAACTACGAAATCATCAGGTGTGACAGAACCTGAGACAACTGCTTCGCCCAGGCCATAGTTGCCCTCGATTACTATTTGGCTCAGATCTCCGGTGACAGGGTTTATCGTAAAAGTAACCCCTGCCGCTCTGGAATTCACCATTTCTTGGACTCCGACGCTTATGAAAACCTTCTCATGTGCGAAGCCTTTCTCGGTGCGATAGAATATTGCACGCGGGGTGAAGAGGCTTGACCAGCATTTGACAGTAGACTTGATAACCTCTGGGGCACCTCGTACATTCAGAAAAGTCTCTTGTTGCCCGGCGAAGGAGGCATCAGCCAAATCCTCGGCTGTTGCGCTCGATCTTACGGCTACAAAGACTTCTGTATTCAGTTTCTTGCATAACTGCTCATATGCTAACCTGATGGCGTTTTCGATGTCTTTAGGCATTGGTGTTGCTTCTATTAGTTCCCTAATCTTCTTAGAAGCAATTTCGTACAATTTCGGGTCGTTCGGATTTGTCACCGTTTCCTTTATGATCTCGTAGATTTTCGAAGATATCCCCGTCTCTTCGATGAATTTCTTGTATGAATATGCGGTTATGGCGAAACCAGGCGGAACAGGCATACCCGCGCTAATCATCTCGCCAAGATTCGCGTTCTTCCCACCTACGGAGGGAATATCAGTTTTCCTTAATCCTTCGAACCAAATTACCAGATCTTTTCGCATTTCACTCAACTATTTTCGCCTCTTCCTTTTGCACTTTCTCAATGGTGATGCGACATGGTATTGGAAGTTTGGCACTTCCACGTTTCAGAGCGGTTTTCGCTGTTTCAACGCCTTCTGCATTGACGCCAACGTTGATTATGGTTTGGTTGGCTCTCACTCGCGCGGCAGTTCCGATTGGCCTTCCAAAAGACGCTCGCATGCCCTGCTGCAAACGGTCAGCATGAGCACCGAAAATCATCTTGTTCTCCCTGAGAATATTGTGCGGGTAGGGCAGAACATCCAGACGATAATTGTTGACGAGTTTTTCCATAAGAATACGGTTAGAAGCCACACGTGTCGCTTCCAACGCGTTGTGGCGGATCTGAGCCTGTTCCAACGCGATCAGTTTTGCTTCGTATTCAAAATGCGCTTTGGTGTCTCCCATCGTAAACTTGGTTATTTTCGGCGGGGGAAAACCCTTCGCGAATTCTTTTCTCGTGTTTGGTTGTCCCTTAACAGGTCGATAGTTCTTCGCATGCATTTCAGATTCCCCTTCAGCATACCATAATCGTCGTATTTAAACGTATATTCAAGCCAGCTTAGATATACTTTCAGAATTCCTGATTTACTTTTTGGTTTAACAATACATATTCAGCATTCACAAGTGCCAATTTCAAGCTGTGCCCCACTTGTTAGCAACATGAAATTCCTGAACTGCAATGCTAAAATATCGGCATCATAGTATTTACAATCGCTGTATCCAAAATATGTCCTGGAAAATCATCAAAACGTGAAGATTTTGCGTCTCGAAGAAATGGTCTACGTGTTCATCCCGGGAAAGAACTGGAGACTCTCCTTAGCCGAGCTTGTCACATTTTTTAAAGCCAGAAACTTCAAGTTCAAGGTCGCTGATTTTTCGAAATCCTTCTTCGTTGTCGCTGTGGATGGCGTTTTGGACCCAGCGCTTGCTGATTGCCTCGGAGGCACAATTAAAGTTGGCAGAATCCTATCTCAAGTATCCTCCGAAACCCTCGAAAATGCCTTCGTTCACAGAAGAGAGAAGGCACTTTTGGAGATTAAGGCAGATCTCTTGTCGGATTACGTCTTTGATGGACTATTCGAGACTCCTATGACTAAGCATGTCTTTGGTGTCAGCGTTTACTCTGAAAACCCTCGCCTTTTCCGTCTTTCCAAGAAGATACAGAGATTTGTGGGAAGCTGCTTCAAGAAAAGATTAGCCTCGCAGGGGACAAAAGCAAGGTTCATGGGATTTCCTAAGAACAGACAGTTACCTCAGTTAACCCATGTTGAAGTGCTGAAGAAAGATCTGATCGAAAGAGGGGCCGAGATATTACTTTGCCTTGGAAGAGAACATGTTTTTGTATCAAAAACTGTAGCTGTGCACAACCCGTTTGAGTTTCAAAAAAGAGACGTGAGTAGGCCTGTGCAACGAAAGATCTTCTCAATCCCCCCGAGACTGGCTAAGATTATGGTAAACTTGTCCCTGTGCTTGCCAGGAAAGGTTCTGCTAGATCCTTTTTGCGGGGTAGGCACGATTCTTCAAGAAGCTTTGATGGCCGAGGCACAGGTAATGGGGATAGACATAAACCCGTGGTGCGTTGAAGCCTCTTGCAGGAACCTTGATTGGCTAAAAAGCGAATACGATCTGAAAGAGGCAAAGTACAGGGTCCTGCGGGGAGACTCGCGCCATCTGACGGACAAAATTGATGAGAAAACAGTTGACTGCATAGTGACAGAACCCGATCTTGGGCCAGCTTTGCGGCATTTGCCCACGGAATCGTACGCTAGAAGAATCACAGACGAGTTGGAACCATTATACTGTGATTTCCTTGAAGGAGCCCATAGGGCACTGAGAGCCGAGGGAAGACTGGTGTGTGTTAGTCCTTATGTTAAGACACGTTCTGGAAACTTCGTCAGTCTGAAACTTGAAGAGAAGGCCAAAGCCATGGGCTTCAACATAGTCCACCCGTTTGAAATGGAAGTATTTGCCAATGATACACGCGTCGAAGAATTGACAAGAACGCCATCTTTTATTGACATGGAAAAAAGGCACAAAATAGGTCGCGAAATCAATATTCTCCAAAAATAGAAACAACCATCAAGAGACAAAGTGATGTTCAGGCCGCAGAATAATCATCTTCAAAGGCCGTACCAGCGTTTTTCCATCAGCTAATAGCAGACAGCCCCTTCACTCGTTAT
>CAYGYP010000137.1:0-5596 GCA_964354115.1 uncultured Candidatus Bathyarchaeia archaeon
GTCTGTGCCCAGGGTGATGTCCTTGTTCTTCAGCTCAACAATGTCCTCTAACCCTGCTCGTTTAAGGTTCTTCTTCGCAATGTCTAGAAATTCTTCCCGGATTTCATAGCTGTAAACCTTGCCTTTGGGGCGGACATAGAAGGCCAGTGCCATCGTCAAGGCTCCGGTTCCAGTTCCAGCTTCGACCACGTGGCTTCCGGGACCGATTCCGCTGAACATGACTATTAGGGCTATGTCTTTCGGATACGTTATTTGGGTCTGACGCGCGGATTTCATGACATAGTCGCGAAGGAGGGGCTTAAGAGCTACTAGTTCGAAGCCCAAGCTGCTCACGATTGTTGAGCCGTATTCTTTGCCGATCAATTCGTCGAATCTCAGGTAACCCTTGTGCGTGTGGAAGCTCTTGCCGGATTCTGCTTTGACCATGTAAGTTTTTCGTGGCTTCAGGTAAAGGAGGATGTAGTCGCCTTCAGCTATTTTTTGGCCGACCAAGGCTTTTCACTATGGAGTATATTTGAAAGGATGCTTTGATCTATCCTTATTCTCTATGAGCTCGTCAATGCTTGGTCTTCCCTCTATCGTTTTGCGGATTGCGTGGCGCATGGCCTTGTAATTGTTTATGTAGACGCGTTGCCTATCCACTGCGGTCGGATGCACGAAAACGTTGGCAATCATGAGTAAATCGTCTGCAGCTTCTTTTGGAATTGTGCCGTCTGCAACGCTGTCGACAACGGCCTTTGCAACTGCGGTCTGAGCCGGCCCGTAGACCATGCTTGCTTGCCGCATGCCGGTGATGGTGACAGTTGGAACGATGAGGGTAACGGGCTTCACTGTCAGGTTTGGCTCCAAGAGGGCCAGTAGAGGCTCGTGGCCTGTTGTTGGTGTTGCTTTGGCCTTGGCAAAGGCTTCGCCTAAAGGTCCGTCCTTCTTTCCGATCATGAGGTCTATGTGGGCTACTTCGGCGCCCTGTCCAGCCAGGGCTTCGCCTACTTTGAGGCCGAAATCTCTAATGGTCTCAGGGGTTACGTCAATGGCTTTGAAGCGCTCTTCTATTCGCTTTTCCTCGATCTCAAATGTTATGGGCTTCGCCTCTATTTTTCCAATCTTCTCCAAATCCAAACGCAGTTCTTCTCTTGACTCGTAGGTCAGTTCACCGCCAACGCTGAGCGGCATTCGAACAGGTCCAACCTTGATCTTCATCATGTTCAAGGCGGCCTTTGTTCCTACAGCTCCGCTTCCGGCGATGATTCTGGCAATTTTCTGCACCTTATACTGCAGTTCGCGGGCTTTCTGCAAGTCACCATCTTTCACGTGATTGTAGATTTGAACCCAGACGTCGGGGATCACGTTGGCGCTTGCGAGGATGGCCCCCGAGCATCCGGCTGCCAGTGCTGCAACGACAACTTCGTCGTGTCCGCAAAGGACGTTGATCTTGTCTCTGACTTTCTCGAGCACGGCTAGGATGAAGCTCAATTGGCCGCTGCTGTCTTTAACGCCAACGATGTTGGGAATTTGGGCCAAGTCTTCAACCATTTGCCATGGCAACGGCAGACCCGTGCACTGGGGAATGTTGTACAGAATTATGGGCAGGTCAACTTGGCCAGCAATCGTGTCATAGTGCTCATAAATCCCGCGGTCCGCAGGTTTCAGGTAATACGGCGTAACGATAAGGGCGGCTGTGGCACCCGCATCCTTCGCGTAACGTGTCATCTCTAGGGCCTCGTTTGTTCCGCTCGCCCCCGTGCCTGCGACTACGGGCACTTTGCCATTGACCTCGTCAATGACAATCTTGATGACCTGCTTTTTCTCGTCGGCCGTGAGATTGACAAACTCGCCTGTCGTGCCACATGGAACAACCCCATGAACACCAAGTTCAAGGCAACGACGGACTAGAACTCGCAATCTCTCTTCGTCAACGCTTTTGCCATCATCTGTGAAAGGCGTGACTAAAGCAGGCAGAATTCCTTCAGGCTTATACATGGCACACGTTCCTCTTGGTATCTAACCATACGATCTATATCATTTAAGCTTTGAATCCGAAGATGAGCTGTCAGCACATTCGAAAGCCACTAATTTCTGAGAGGCGCACGTTCAGAGGTAAGAAAACCTAGAGTTTTGCGGCACTTAACCTGAGGTCAAGTGAAAATCCTTAAATTTCATATTATCGAACACACTATCGTTGTTGGTGGTGTGGTTTTGGTGGATCTCAAGGAAAAATTGGAAATCAGCGAAAAAAGCCTGAAAGATATTAACAATTTTCTGCTGGGAAAGGACAACCCTTTCGTTGGCGATCTCCTTAAAGTCATTGAAAAGTATGGCAGCATCTACGAGATCAACCGCAAAGCCGAGGAATCTGGCAAGCTTGACAACCTTATGAAGAGGCTTGAGAAGAAAAAGTCGCCGTTCGTGAAGGACCTCGAATGGCTGAGCAAACAACGTGACAAACAGGCGTTCGTCAGCATTCCTGACTATCGCAGAAAAATCTTGGGCAAGAAGGCCGATTCGACGCGGTTCGATGAATCTTTTGCGGTGACACTTGAGATCAGCGCGTTCAACTTTTTCCCTTGGCTCATTGAAGAAGCGAAAAGATCAATCGCAAAGCAGGAACTCATGCCGAGCCGCTACATCCGCGTCCGCTCCATGAAGGAGCAAGTTGAAGACGACGACATTCTTGCGTTCGCGGCAGCCATGCAGATAATTGGGGCGTCTTATGTTCAGACACTTGACACAAAAGGCACAATGCCTGGCCCTGATGGCAAACCCATCAATGTGCACTTGAGCGGGCCAGACACCATAACGGGCTATTTCGGAGGGGTTGGTGAACCCAACGAGTATGCGCTGAAATGGGTGGATGAATTCCTTCATTATTACACCGAATATGGTCTCAGGCAAGTTTTGAACACGAATCCAGGTACAGTTTTGCTGGGTTACTTCATGCGGAAGCTTGGGATCGACATTGAGTTCAAGATATCAGTTTTTCTGGGTATCGATAATCCGTACTCGATTTTCTGGACGCTGATGACGGCCAAGCTGTTAAGCCACGACGATGGATCTACTCCGCTCATTGGGTTTAACCTTTCAAACTCGGTAAGCAACGGGACAATTGAACTTGCAGCCCGTGCTCGAAGGGCCTTTGGGTTTGAAGACATAGTTCGGATAGAGCACCACATCACTGAGGCTTACAAGAGCATAGTTAGGCAGCCGTATGATCGCACGAACGAACTTGTAGAACTGGCAAATCACGTTAAGAATATCGGCGCTAAACATGAAGGCGGAATTCCAGAAATCGACAAAAACCGGGAGCACCCATCTGACATACTGGACTATTTCATGCCCAAAAAAGACATAATCGAAAAAGGTCTCATGCCCAAACTTCTGGCAAACTATCTTGACAAGCATGAAGCTCTGAACAAGACAGCTGAGGCCCTGACGAAGCATGGGCTGACCTTCATTGCCGCCCAGCACCTGCACAAGAACTGAAAGCCGCCTAGTCACCAGTATTCTTTTGGCCTTCGAAAGACTAGATACAATGTCGTGGCCACAAAGAAGACCGTTGTTATCCCCAGCACCGCCGTCACCCGCCGCGCGTTGTCAAGTTCGTTTGCATTTCCTTGAAGAGCATCAGTAAGATTCTGGTTGAGTTCGCGGTAACTCTGGTTGAGCTGCTCGTACTCTTGCTTCAGGTCGCTAAACTGATGCTCAAGTCCTTCCAAGTAGACATTTTCAACGTTGGTCATGTAAAAGCCGCAGGGGAATTCCTCATAGTCTATGAATATTTTTTCAGGTGGCCCATATATATATATCGCCCAGTATGCTAGTTTGATCTCGCCATAAGTTTTGCCTGAAACCCATTCGGGTACTGGAAACGTCCAATTGTACGATCGTGAGGTGTTATTGAGCAAAAAGTCGGTGTCAGACTTGTTTGTCATCAGAATTCTATCTGTGCCATTCAGGAAGCCGAAAATGCTCAAATTGAAGTATTTGACATGAACCTCTGTTTGCGAAGCCAGAGTCAAAATGACAGTAATGTTCTCTGTAGGCCGTGCTTCTGCCGTTGCGTTCGCCTGGATTCTTATTCCGAATGCAGTGAAGTCAAGGAAAGCTTGCGTAGCTTCCTGTGGCGCTTGCGCCTTGACGTTGCTGAAAAAGCCGAATCCTAGGACAATAACCGCTATAACTATGACAATATGCTTGGGCATCTTCATTCTGATCACCGGAACATTAGAACATTTGCAGTGTTGTCGAGTTTCGTTTTTAAGGTTTTTCGCCACTATTAAAGCTAAGAGCGTTTGAAAGAGGCTTTTGGAAGCACACGATCAGAAATGTGGACTATCTGACCGAACGGATGAAACGCTGGTATATATAAACAAAATAGACAAGGGAAAAGGCTGTTAATCCTATTTCCGAAGCCAAGATGACAGGATTTCTTTCAACCGCCATGAAGTAGCCGCGCATGAGTATGTCGGCGAAGACAAGAACTTGAAGGAACAGGGCGCCTCCTAGGCAGCTTAGGCCTAGGCTGTGGAAGAGCACTCGCATTCGGCGGTCGGTTTGCGTGTTGGCCATGTTCGTCATCTTGAATAGCAAGAGTTCATACGAGCACTTATACGTTACGAATCAACAAGCACGACAAAACCTAATAATCCACCCTCAATATCAGCGTTAACTGTCCATCAAAAGAATCAGACAGTTGATCCCGCGAAACTTGGAATAGTGTCCTTTGTACGCGTTACCTATTTTAGATCAAACACCGTATTAACTTGTGAGAGAATGAGTTTTGAGGGAGTACCTAATCGGGACCGGTGGATGGGCGTATTTCCAAGTTCCAAAACTTAATCCTCTGGTTGCCTATTCTAGAGCCTTCAACTTTGTGGAAGTGAATTCAACATTCTATCAGATGCCATCGCCAGATGAAGTGAGAAGATGGAGAAAACTCGTTCCATCGGACTTCCAGTTTGCAGTAAGAGCTAATCGCCGTATGTTGCAGGCAAGGAATCTGCAGTCATCACCGGATACGCTTGCAGCGTTCGATAAAATGAAGCAGATCTGTTCCTTGTTGAAGGCAGATGTCCTGCATCTCCAGATTCCCGCTTCTCTCAACGTGACTCAGACGTGGATTGGTCAATTTCGAGACTTTGTGTCTTCCGCAGATCTTGGAAAACTGAGGTTAGCCGTAGAAATCAGGGGAGTTCAGCCTTCCAAGCTGCCCGCTGAGCTCTTGAAGCTTATGCAGGACCGCAATATGATACATTGTGTAGACGTTTCGAAAGGCGAAATGCCAGCTTACGCTTCTGACATTCTTTATTCGCGGCTCTTCGGAAAGGGACAGCACAATGTTTACCAGCCAACCGATGAGGAGTTAGCTGAAATGGACAGTAAAGTCTCAAATTCTGGTTCTCAGAAGATAGTGATGAGTTTCCACTTTGTGCGAATGTATAAGGATGCTGCTAGACTGAAGATTTACAAGCAGACGGACAGGTTTCCAAAGGTAACAGGATCAACAGGGCGTTCGTCTTTGGAAGAAGTTCTAAGCGAAGATGTCGAGTTACCGTCAACAAAGCAGGAGCTGATGCGCAGCCAAGGATGGAAACTCTTC
>CAYGYP010000138.1:0-5587 GCA_964354115.1 uncultured Candidatus Bathyarchaeia archaeon
TCCCATTGTTGCGCGTCAATTACTGCTTTGACGCTGATTGCATTGGTGAGGGTTGCTCCTCTTTTGGTTAGTGTGGCTAAAACTTTGGTGTATCGTTCTATTGTGTCGGCTGAGTAGTTTTCAGATTGCATGATTTGTCCCAGATTTGTCGGAATGTTTGCATCATTGGGTAAACTCGCCATCACAAGCATGACAAGCCTTGAGGCGGCTTGTCTCTTCCGTTGGGTCCGTCTTCATGGTTTGATTCGGTGGGGTTTGAAGGCTCGGTTTGGTTCATCGCCTGATAGACTAGAGGCTTTCTTGGAAGTTAAACGTTACCATATTAGGCTTGCCTGCCTGTTCGTTGAGTTCTTCGACTTTCGGTGTGCGTGTGCGCACGTGCCCTACCCCCGGTTCAGTATATGATCCAAATATGGTCCAAATATGACTAAGAAAAAGGCAGACGCTTAGGGAGCCTTACTTCACGAACGCGCACTGCTTGTTCAGCACTTGGGATTTATTGTTTGGTTTGCCGATCTTGACTATTTTGTCCATGTTCAGCTCGAAAGCTGCTACGGGGTTTTCGAGTTTCCACGCGTTGAGGATCCTAGGGTGGATTTCGCCTAGGATTCCCACGTCTGTTTCTTCAACTATCGCTGCTCCTGCTCTTCCGTTGATGAAGCTTGGATGTTTCGTTTCTTCTATCTGCCATTTGAGGCCGAGGTTGATGAAGAAAGCTTCTAGGTTTGACTTGATTTCGCTGAAGCTGGCGTTTGCATGGGAGATGGCTGAGGCAAGTCGTTCGTCGTCTCTTGTTCTGGTCTCGCTCTTCTCATCCAGCAGAGTGACTTTTCCCAACTCAAAGATCCTCTGTGGACATTCAACTGATAGGTTGTTGCTCAAGAATTCTAAGAGGCTGGGTAGAAGCCAGTTTCGCAGGCAAGTTAATGTTTGAACTTTTGGATTGGCAATTTCCACTATCTTTTCCTTTTTGCAGCCCATTCTTGTGAAGAGGTTTTCCTCGTTCGTCAGAGTGTATGTCACAACCTCTTGGAATCCCATCCCAATCATCAGCTCTCTTGCAATGTCCAAAAAGCCTTGCTCCTCCGCCAGGCCTCCGGTGGTCGGCAGCTTGCGCCAAACTGGTTTGATCTTGTTGTAATCATACGCTATCGTAATGTCTTCAACTACGTCTACAGGATGCATAACGTCTATTCTGTAGCAGGGAACACGAACTCTGACGCTGTCATGATCAGTCTTGTCGACGCCGAACCGTGCCTTCAGAAGCAAACCTGCAATCTGCTTAGCCGTTAGCTGCAGGCCTGAGATCTTGTTTACGTATTCAACATTTAGGTCTACGGCTCTCGATTTCAGATCGGGGGTAACTACTTCCTGCTTCTCTTTGGGATAATGCACTCTTGCAGAGTAGGCTTTTCCGCCGCGCTCTATCAGCGATAGCGTGATGATCTTCAACGTGGTGAGCACGGTTTCATGCATTGTGCCCGTTACTTCAACGAGGACGTTTTTCGTCTGGTCTGTTATTTTTCCCAAATCGTTCGAGTTGATTATTGGCGGAAATGAAAGCACCTTGTTATTGGCATCTAATAGTATTGGATACATGGAATGCTCGCTCACAATGTGGCCGTACTCCAAGCCCTTGGGATGCTTTGCTAGGATTTCTTTCAGATTCATTTTTTCCTCGAAAGCCAATGGGACAAAGCTGATTTCGGTTGGTTTAGCAACAGTGTATTGAAGGGGCGGCGTGATGAGGTTGAAATCGTACAGTCCGATTGAAGTTCGCTGCCTATTCCTTCCATAAGACTGGTCAAGCTTGTCTTGCAGGTGCATTAGTCCGCGAATTATCGTGTCTGTTAACCTGACGTTCCTGATTATTGAGCAGCCTATGTAGGGACGGATGGTTTCAAGCCTTGAGTCTACGTGTATCTCAACGAGTGGTTTGCCAACCGCGTATTCTATTAGGCCCTCTTCCGTGCCCAAGAAGCCTCGCAAGGCCCGAGCCAAGCCTTCAATGTTCCAGATGTCAGGGCGATTCGTGTCCTTGATTTCGATGCTCATCTCACCTTCTTTCTCGTTGAAAAGTTTCACCTCGCCCTTCACGAAGGCCAAGATGTCGTTTATCCTCTCCATGTTATGGTGCAGCTGCATGTCGAGCAGCTTCTCAAACTCGTCATAATCAACATCGATCGTCGGCATCTAGAACACCTGCTTCTTCCTTATCCAGTCCAGATCCTGCGAGAAGATCTGGCGAATGTCGTCTATGTTTGCCTTCATCATGAACAGTCGGTCGATGCCCAACCCCCAGGCGAGAACAGGAACCTTGATGCCTAAGGGCAAGGTTACTTCTGGCCTGAAGATCCCTGAACCGCCGAACTCGATCCAGCCGTAGCCCTTCTTGTAAGCATTCAACTCCACGCTTGGCTCAGTGAAGGGGAAGTAGTCTGGTTTGAACTTGACTTCATCAGCGCCAGCGATTTCCACAGCGAACTTTTCCAACACTCCAAGCAGGTCTCGCAAGGTCAGATTCTCGTCAACCACTATGCCTTCAACCTGATTGAACTCTGTCAGGTGTGTTTTGTCCAGAACTTCAGGTCTGTAGCAACGAGCGATCGAGAAATAGCGGCCTGGAATCTCCAGGTCCTTGCTCAGAAGTGTCCTGGCACTAAGGCACGTTCCATGTCCGCGCAGAATAAGACGCTTCGCTTCCTTAGTCGAGTATTTGTATCCCCACCCGGATGAGCCAGTCTTCCAGCCGTCTTCATGTGTTTTCTTCACATCTGCAATTGCGCGCCTATAAGCGTCTAGACTGCCATACTTTGGCGATTTCACAAGGTATATTCCGAAGATCTCTCGGGCCGGATGGTCTTGCGGCATGTAGAGCGCGTCAAAGTTGAAAAATGACGTTTCAACGGCGGACCCCCTCATCTCTTTGAAACCCAAGTCGACGAGTTTCTGTTTGACTTCGTCAAGAAACTGCTGGTAAGGATGCTTCTTCCCGGGCCATGTGTTGGCAACTGGTGCTTTGATGTTGTATTCTTGCAGTTTGACCGTCTGCCACTTTCCACTGATTATGAGCTCTGGCGTTAGCTGTGTGACTTCAGCGGCAACCCTCACATCTTTTCTTGCGATTTTCTGTCCTTCGCCTGTAAGCTCGACAATCCTCCTTGTCTTCTCTTCAACGTCAACGAGCTTTCTTCCCCTCAAAATCTGAACAGCTTCTTGAAGCTCTTTACTTAGCTCGTCAACTGACGCCGTTTCTTTTTGGCCTAGAAGTCTCAGGAGTTTCTCATCGTTTCCTTCAGCTGATTCTTGCATTTCCAGGATTTTGGTTTTTGAATCCAACTTCGCCCATTTTTTCCGTTGAACCCAGCCCAACGCGATGGGAACGAGCTGCTGTTCTAAACCAGCTTTTCTAACCACTTCCCCAAGCAAGCCCTTCCCATTCAATTTCCTGAGCGTATCAATTACGCGACGTTCAGGCAGCCCGCTTTTCGCGTAGGTCTTTCCCTCTTCAGAAAGTCTTGCCACTAGCTGCTTCTTCTCTTGCGTGCACACCAGTTTTTTCTCTTGCAATGCTAGAACTGCGCGCATTACAGCCGCGTTAGACAGCCCAGTTTCAGCTGTTAACTGATCCACAGTTGCCCTTCCCTCAAGGCTCTTTATGGCTGAAAGTGCTTTGTGCTCATATTCCCTGAGTCCAATCATGGCGTTTCCTCTCATGAACGGCGTAAGTTGAAGTTGGTAATGTAGTTGGTTCAGTTTTAATAAAAGTATGCGTGCTCTCCGTTAGCGTCTGCTTACAAATAATCGTCTTTCTCAGGGAAATTGGCGGGGCATCCCTTCACTGTCAGGAATCGTAGATGCATGAACGATATTTATGGATTGCGTCTTTGTAGCGCACGCAGTTGTGCGGGGTTCAATAAGATTTAATACGTTTCTCATGAATTGTATAGGAAGCTAAACCAGCCTAGGCGGCATGTGCTTGACTGATGAAAACAAGAACGAGATGGTTGTGACACCCTGGGAAGTCAGAGGCAAGGTTGACTACGAACGTTTGATACGCGAATTCGGAACTCAACCGTTAACTGATGAGCTTTTGAAGAGAATGGCAGAGCATACTGATGAACTTCATCTGCAGCTGCGGCGAGGACTCTTCTTTTCTCATCGGGACCTGGATGCTGTGCTTGACCTGAATGACAGGGGAACCAAGTTCGTGTTGTACACGGGCAGAGGCCCTTCAGGCCCCGTTCACATTGGCCATCTTGTCCCATGGATTTTCACGAAGCACCTGCAGGACAAGTTTGACACTAGGCTCTATTTCCAGATGACTGACGACGAAAAATTCGTGGTAGATGACGAAAACAAGCTTGCAGACATGACAAAATTCGGCTACGAAAACGCTCTAGACTTGATCGCCTTGGGCTTCAAGCCTGAAAAGACCTTCATAATATTTGATGTTCAAGACATTGACCTGCTATACGATATTGCATTAGAGGTTGCAAAACGCATCACCTACTCAACGGCCAAGGCAACTTTCGGGTTCCAGGATAGCACAAACCTTGGCTGGATATTCTGGCCGGCGATTCAGGCCGCGCCATGTTTCATACATAAGAAACTGACAGGCGAGAACGTTCCAGCACTGATTCCGGCGGCGATAGACCAGGACCCATTCTGGCGGATTACCCGGGACATAGCGCAGAAATTAGGCTACTATAAGCCCGCTCAGATCCACTGTCGCTTTCTGCCCGGACTTGGAGAAGGGGGAAAGATGAGTGCCTCTGAGCCTGAAACGGCCATATTTACCACAGACCCGCCTGAAGTTGTTAAGAGAAAAGTCTGGAATGCCTTCACAGGTGGGAAGGGAACAGCCGCAGAGCAGAAGAAAACGGGCGCAGACCCAGACATCTGTTCAGTTTTCCAGTACTTCCTTTACCTGTTTGAGGAGAATGACAAAAAGCTGACTGAAAGGGAAAAACAATGCAGATCCGGCGAAACACTCTGCGGAGAATGCAAGAAGAATTTGACAGAGAGAATCAACAGATTCCTTGCAGAACATCAGAAAAAACGAGAAAAAGCAAGAAGCACTGTTGACGAATTCCACATCAAACGATAAGCAGAGATTCTCGTATGTCCGAAAAAGTGAGCGTCGGCGCCTCTTCGGTCCTCAGACTGCTGCATCCTATGCACACGGTGCTTGTTTCTTCCCTTGGCGAAAATGGCAAACCGAACATCATAACCTTGGCTTGGGCTATGCCGACGTCTATCAATCCGCCTCTAGTAGCCATAAGTGTTAGCCCCAGAAGATATTCGCACGGTCTCATAGAGGAGGCGAGAGAGTTTGTGGTCAACGTTCCAACGATGGACATTTTGAAAGAAACCTTCTTCTGCGGTGTATTAAGCGGCAGGAACCATGACAAATTCAAAGAAGCGGGCCTCACAGCATTGCCTGCCAGAAAGGTCAGGCCTCCGATCATAAAGGAGTGCGTGGCCCATCTGGAATGCAAGCTGCACAGCAAATTCCAAACTGGAGACCATACAATCTTCATCGGAGAGATAATTGAGGCCTACGCGAATAAGGAAGCCTTCACTG
>CAYGYP010000139.1:0-5585 GCA_964354115.1 uncultured Candidatus Bathyarchaeia archaeon
GGACAAATAGTCTTTCAAAGCACAAATTCCAGTCAAGTGTTCAGTAATGTTGTTGCGAATTGTGGTGCTGGAGCAACTGTTGCTATTGCAAGCGGTGCATATCTGGTGACTACAACTTGGACTAATAATTATGACAATATCGCTTTTCTTTTTGCGGAAGGAGCAGTTTTAACAGCAGCAAACGGTTTGAATGCTGACGTGCTTCTATTAAATGGTGTTTCAAATTGCGTGGTGAATGGGATAACGGTTAATGGTAACGCAGCTAACCAAGCCGCAGGTAGTCCACCTACTAAGTTTGGAGTAGACTTATATGATTGTGTGAATTGTGTTGTTGAAAACGCCTATATTTACGATTGTAGGGTGTCAGGTGTTCAAATTTGGCAAGGTTCTTCATATTCAGGAGTAAAAGACTCACAAATAGTAAACTGCGGTTGGAACGGTATAGGAATTGGCGGGTTGACAATTGAGTGTTATGCAGATAATAATGTGGTTACAGGTTTTGGTGATGTCGGCATTTCAGTTGGGTCATCTACAGGAACTAACAATAAGGTAAGGAACAACATTATCTCTTATGGAAACGGCGCGACAGGAGATGTAGGCTCAGGCTGGGGTATAGGCATTGAAGGTGGTAGCGGTCATACGATAACGGGAAACCAAATTTTCCAAGTGAAAAAAGGCATATGTTGCGAAATTAGTGTTTGTCCCAACAACATAATTACATCAAATAACATCACTGATTGGGACATACCGCTCATTTATAATGCTGCGATACAAATTGACTCAAACTACAACATTATTTCAACAAATCAAATTAGCGCTGGCACAGTCTCACCTGCTAAAGCTACAGGAATACTTCTTGTAGGCGGAAGCTTTAACACCATAACAAATAATGTCATAGCTGCTGGCACAAACTCCCCAGATATAGGCTTACAATCAAGCTCAGATTCTAATCTAATTCAAGGCAACATGCTTAGTGGTAGCGTTAATGGAGTAATAAGTATAGAAGATTCCACTTGTACCTCAAACATAATTTCCAACAATCAGTGTATATCATCATCGATAGACGATTCTGGAACCGACACGATAATTTCTGACCCAACAATGAACCCAGCAAACTTAGGAACAGGAAGCGTTCTTAACGCAAATATAGAGACCGTGACTGTAAATACTGCTGTTACGGCTGGTCAACTTCTTTATGAAAGTTCAGCAGGCACTTATGGATTAGCGTCTGCGACCTCAAGTTCAACAATGCCAGTAGCAGGGATGGCTATTCAATCAGCATCGTCTGGTAGCAGTTGCATGATAATTACAAGCGGATACATACAGAATATCGGATGGAGTTGGACGGTTGGAAGCGGAAATAGCCTATATGCTTCGACCACTGCTGGAGCAATGACTCAAACATATCCAAGCTCAACTGGAAACATAGATGAACCAGTCGGCTACCCAGTAACCCCAACCATAATCTACTTCAGTGCTAATGGCGCATGGGTAACACATGCTTAGGTGAAGTAAATGCAGAAAAAATCTAAAATCTTCTCATCGGTAATCATAGTTATTCTACTGTTCGCGCGCCGCAAAAGCCGACGGAATCCAAAACATAATGCTCTTCGACTTTTTCCCACAGATAGAATCAGACGGAACCGTTCTAACATCAAGCTATAATGTTGTTGATGCCAACGGCAACTTTTATCCAGATCTCTTAAACATCATACAAAATGCTTACAGTTCTGGTTAGTGATAAACACACATGGTTGTTCTTGAATTAATTGCGAAGAATCCACCGTCCTCAGGGGCTAACTCATGTTCTTGTTCAGGCTATAATTAAGGGAGAATTGTCGTGGGTGACCAGAGGATCTCGCTCTCACCATTGGAGTAAACTGTATCTGTAGATGCTAAAGTGTTGGACAGTTCTGTGATATTATGAACTCCATCAGATTCTTCGAAAAGTCCATAAACAATGTTAAGACTTCTAAGGTAAATGTAGGACCCTTCAGGAACTATTGAAGCATTGGACAAAATATGAATGTTCGCTGGATCCAACATTCCATAACTTGGTAAGACCCAATATGCAGCACCCTCATCACTGAACAAAGCTGGTCCAGAGACATCCGGTTCCTGCCCCAAATCAGTGTGACTCACTAACCATTTGGCCCCAAATACATTTTCTTCAAAGGTAAAGGCATCGTACGCTCCTAGATTACCTGACCGCACAAATCGCCCCTTATCAATCGTAAGAGAAAGAGATATCGGGGCGGCGCCTGCCACCTCGTTTACGAATCCACTTTGAAACATAAAATATGTTATGAGCAAAGCTGATATTAATAAAGCACCTAGCGGGACCTTGATAGATTTCAATCCGGTCAACCGCAGTTTTTGGGCTATGGAATGCTTTAGTTTAGTTGCGCATCGAAAGATGAATTCTCCTCCAATTACCAAGAAAAGGGCCGGGAAAAAAAGCCCCAGCTGGTAAGTTCTGGATGTTGTCAGTCCAGCCGCAAAACCGGGCAACGCGATACTAGCGATCATTAAGAAAGTGCCTGCTACAGAAATAGCAAAAAACTCCTTTGAGAAAGTCACATCTTTACCTGCAAAAAAAGATTTGAGAATACCAACGACAATTAAAGCGACGGATAAAATAAACACCAACCTGCCAATTTGGGTTACCACCGGCGCTGAGCCCACACTAAGAGTAGCCGAGACCGCGAAATTACTAGATTGAGAAACAAAGAAATTTTGCATACTGTTGATTATAGAGCGCCCCAAATTTACAAGTGCAATTATTGGTGTTGAGTTGGAAACAAAAATGTACCATGAGAAAGTAATAAACGCAAAAAGAAGCAGGTAACGTCTACCGAACCTTTGCACAGGGTTTCTTATCGAGATTAGAGAGAAGAAAAGGAGATAGAACAAGGCTATAAAAGCAGTTGAGTAGTGAGAAACGACAATGGCAAACGCAAAGACTGCCAGCATTATCGGCGTGCTTCTGGGATTTCGATTTTTTTTATACTCCAAGAGTAAGAGAAATATTAATACAAAGAATAATTCAGCAATCATTTGCCTTGCAAGATATGTCATCGTTGTATAGAATGTGGACAAAGAGATGAAGAAGAACGCGGACCAAAAAGCAAAACGTGAACCAATCTGTCTTTCAAATATTTGGTATAATGCCAGTGGCACCAAGGAGAAAAGCAAAGGGTAGATAACTGTGTATACATAAAAAATGTTAAAGTTTAATACGTTCGAATAGATAGTTGGAAGAATTGTTATGCTTAGCATAGTATTGTAGTTATTGGCTCCAATTCCAATTGTGGCCATAAGCGAGGAATTCCAGTATTGGCTGTTCTTTGTGACTTGGGCTAGATAGTATTCAAATTGAATATCCCAACCATTCAAGTAGTGATTTGAAAGAGTAGTTTGAAACAATAAAGCGATTGCAATAGCAAAAATAATGAGGGGATACAATCTGGGAGAGATTTTACCAAACGACGCTAATAGAAACAGGACACATATCATAACAAAAGTAAACAGCAAGAGTAAATTGTTGGCATAGTAGTCAACTAGGATTGCACCAAGTATGCTACACAGAGGAATAGAGACGATTAACAGGAGCGACTTATTTGGCACAAACTTGGGCATTGTGAAGAGAGGGCCCTTTGAGGGGCTTAGTCGACTCGTGAGTAACAATATAAATTCCAACATGGTCACGGTTACGACCAAGTTGAATGTGTTCAAAGGAGCGGAGAGCCCCATAAGCGGAAGAACCCAATTCAAAAGCAACCCGATAAACATCACAAAAGCGATGCTAAGACCAACCGATAATAGAATTATTTGAATGACAGGTCTGTGATTGACATGCAAAGCTTTCAGAATAACTAATCCAGGAATGAAGGAAAGAAAGAAAAATCCAAGAAATTGTCTTAGTACAGGTATATTCAATCCGACAGCAAACCAAGTCACCACTTGAAAAATTATGAAGAGACCAAAGTGCTTGGAAGAAGCCAATCTCAAGAATACTGTTTTTCTCATGTTTAATCACAAGATAGTTGAATGACTAAATTGTTAAGCATCGCTCCTTCTTTGATTCTCACGCATAGTTTCGACGAGGATTACTAAGATTCAATTGTTATAATTTCTCGTGACAGTCACATTATTTGTTTGTAATGCGTTTTTTCATGACTCTATTCAGAAATTCAAGGTATTTCTTGCAAATCAGGGCGCGCATAATTGGTCATTAATTCTTTTTTGGCTTGATTTCACGAATGGAACCGTTTTTGAGCGTTTAGTACGCGAAAGCTGCGATGCTGTTGGCCAGTTCCGGCCTGCCTATCCTATGAGCCAAGATCGCCACCGCATACATGCACGCAAAGCATATGGCCACATGCATCCGCACCTTAGCCACTCCTCTCCAACGCAAGTTCTCCATCATGAGCTCCAACTTACCAGCTTTAAACTCCTCTCAACAGACATCCTCAGCCTATACAAGCCCACCAGCCTCGGATCGCCTCTAACCCTGAAACGCTTCGTCAACCACAAGTCTATCAACGGATCCTTCACGTTAGACGGGTAAGGAATGACGGGTTCAGCCCCCAACTTTCTCACCGCTGCAAAGACCTCGGCTGAATAGTACTGCCTGTCAGCTATGACGTGACTAATCCTTTTTCCGTAACGTTCAATCAGGCGTGGAGCCTGCTTCAATAATGGTTCAACTAAGTCTTTGTCGTTGACGTTTGCAGCCCTAACAATGTAGGTTAATGGAAGAGCCGACATGGATGCGACCGTGTGAACTCTCCACCCCAGTTCGTAGTTTCTGCGCTCAGTCTTGCCGACCCTTGCGCCCCTGTCGCTTATGCCTCCCTTCCTTCCACGCCTCGAATACGCCTTCATGAAAGTGCTGTCCACACTGACCTTAACAGAAGCTTCTGGGTCCACTATGTCCATTTTGAACGCTTGGTCCCTGAGCTCGCTGAAAAGACCTTCTATCCTGTCTGGGCCGGCACGGCTGATGAAGAGGCTGAACGTGTTGTGCTTTGGAGCCCTATCGCCAATGAACTCGCAGATTTCCCGAGCATAACGCCTCTTCTCGAGCCTCCTGCAGAGCTTCCTCAACGAGGGTATGGCTTCAAAGCGCATGAACATCAAGGATGGGAGCATGGAACGCACAGGGTAGCGCGGTCTGCCTTTTCCAGAGTTAGCGTATCTGGCCTCGACTTGCCTCACAGTCACGCTTATATCCATCTCGGAGAATAACAGTTTGAGGGTGTCGAAAGGGTAGGCGTTGAAAACCGTCCAAAACGGTTTATCACCTCCTATTAAGCTTGTTTCCGCTATCCCTTTACATCCTCACCCCTAAAAACTTAACTAACCTAGTAAAAGTCTCTATTAAGAAAAAGCAGCCAAAAAAGAATTAATGACCAATTATGCGCGCCAATATCGTTCCCGATATTTAACCATGCCTACCCCTACATTTTCTGCTAGTGCGAGCCGATTTGCGTGATATAGAATTCTCTGTTTCATTTCATTTCCACTTTGAGAATGATAAATTTCTATAAACATTTGCTTGTAGGGCATTTCTGCAGTTACAT
>CAYGYP010000140.1:0-5584 GCA_964354115.1 uncultured Candidatus Bathyarchaeia archaeon
TAGGTGGCATTCATACACCATACGTGCTGAACCAGATACAATGACCGATCAGAGAAATAAGATTAACTGCCATCCTCACAAGATCATCGTTTGCTTTTGATGATGCAATGCCTCAGCTTCAATTCTGTTTTTAGTATATCCGAAAACTCCGAACAAGGTTTCACCTGCAGAGAGTAACAGTTTCAAATACTCGTCAACATCATAATGCATGCTCGGCTTCAGCATCTGAGCAGCAATAACTCTATCGTAGGCACGTTTGGCTCTAGCGTTAAGAATCAAATACTGAACAGTCTGTCCTGCATGCACTTCAAAACCAGCCTTCTCTAATTGCTTTGCTGCGATAGCTTGGAAAACGTCATGATTGTAACCTGAAGGAATTTTTGATAGTCGTTTGGTTACTAGGAGTTCTTGCACGTCAGCCTGTCCCTTTATCAGCTTGACAGCATAATCACTTAAGATGCACAGAGATTCCAGTATTCTTTCCTTGAAATTTTCCATGCTGTTTGCCTCTGCAAGCTTCTTGATCATGTCTATCTGAGCTCTAACGATGAAATGGGGCGTGTCTCTGCGTCTTGCTTCAACTCCTCGCATCTTTATCTCGCCGTTTTCAAATACGCCATAATACCTGTTGAGCACTGGCACGTCTTCGGATGTTTTGGAGGAAAGAAAAACGATCCAACGGTATTTTCCCTCGACTTCTAAAGGAACATCTACCGTGTTTGAGACTTCACGGCAGAACTCTGCAACTTCTTTAGGTGAAAACCCGTGTTTTTTCAACCATAGAGAATCCACGATGCCATGGATAACCTCAAAACCGTGGTCCTCAGCCATTCTAGCCGTCTTTAACAGTGCATCGCGAGCAAAAGCGCACACGGCAATGTGAGCGTCAACTTTTCCAAACCGCGCATTTCTATAGCCCAAGTAGCCGAAACACGTCACTAGAATCCATTTGAGAGCCGATTGCCGCATGTTATAGACATGTTTCAAATCCTTGCTCTCCAATTCCCTCATCAGGCTCTTATACCTCAGACGTTTCTTCAGAAGCAAATCCAACGTCTTAGGCACGATGCCTCGTCTTTTCTCGCAGATATTGTATCCAAGCTCTGGCACGCGCACGTTGGAATTTGGACAGCATTTGCAGAGAACAGTCTCAGCCGAGATATTACGCGTTAGCATTAGCATTGGAAACATGGAAGTAAAATCAACTTCAACAACATCAGCGTGAAAACCAAGCTTGGGTTCAAAAACAAACCCTCCACGGTCAGCCACCAGCAACTCCCGCGCTGACTTAAAAGATTCAGGTTCACCCTTCTTCCATGGAATGAGAATGTTGTTTTTCCATGCGGTGTAAAGCTGCAACGATGACATTATGCTTCCAATAGACGCCCTCGCAGCTCTTTGAAGTGGAACTCTGCAAGTTCTAGAAACTTCAATTAGCCCTTCCAGGCCGCAAGCAGTATAAATGAACGTGTTGTTCACGTCGACGTGAATTCTACCGAAAAGCCTTCGCATCGGTGCCTTATGATAGACTCTGCCGTAAGAAAAGAATGTTTGTCCTCGGCTTCTGCTAGCCTTTAGAGGCACGTTGTCTCTGCCTAGAACAAAATCATCCAGGACACCGTTGGCGAAAGCTCGGTAAGCCAGATATGGCAACAAGAAAGAGTCTCCGCCATCAGTGAGGATTAAGTCTGGATCCACTTCCTTCACCGTTCTAACAAGTTCCAGAAGCTTGTCCTTCTCATCCCCATCGCTGATGAGTATTGATCCATTGTTGCAGTCCAGGGTTATGCTATCTATCTTATCGCTTAGTTTTTGCACGAGGCCTTCTTTTTTCACGTTCACATTAAGCTGCAGTGAACGCAGAGGCGGAATTTGATAGTCAATTTTCTCAACTGAGTCGAGCAGATCATAGCTAAGCCTTTTTCCTAGGTCAACAACCATCACGTGAGCCAACGGAAACACGTCTTTATCGTATAAATAAGCCTGAGATACGGGAACGTCAACGTTGCACAGTCGAAATTTTTCGTACCCACCTGTCCTGAGCAAGGTTCTAGCGTAAAACAATGCTTGTTCATTATCGCTCATTTCGATCTCCAGAACCTTCCGCGTATGCGCCTCCATAAAATCAGCATGTTTTCTAACAAAACGCCAACCGACAATCGCCTCGTCGTCCCCAATTTTCTCAACCAGCCTTTTAAGCTCCAAGAAATCTCCAGAAACGTAAATTCTATGAATATACTTGTCGACAAGTCTAATCCGCCTCCCGTCCTCTGCAATAATCCACACTACAATCTCATTTGCACCCGAAGGGTAAACATCAAACAGCCAGCCTCGAACAGCATTAAGTCTGACGAAGCTGCCTCTCCAGTCGCTCAAGGCTCTCTCTAATCTCCGTAAGCTCCGTCTGTAGACTAAGCAGGATTGACATGAACATTGCTTCAGAAAGAATAGTCCTCGTTGCCATGCCAGCAGCAGATGCATGCATTCTGCACGCGTTCATCATTTTATCGAAGGCCTCAATTTCTTTCCCCCGCAGAGCCTTGCGGAAAGCTTCCCAACGGCTAATTTCCGTTTCCAACGCTTGTCTATAAGATGGAACAGTCCTTCCCAAGGTTTACACCCCCATAAAAGAGGTTAAAGAATTGTTATCGATTGTGAAAGACATGCTGAAAGCCCCAAGCTGCGCATGATCTTCTAGAGCAAAAGCTAGAACTTTGCCCGTCTTTTTAACGCTGATCAGAACGTTGCACTTTTCGAAAAGCACTGTTTCAAAAAGTAAGCCTCGCATTGAACGTTCTTCAGGAAAGTAGCTTGCAACAACAATCGTCTGCTTCTTCCCTGCGATTTCAGAAAGTTTTGCACAAATCTTGATGAAGAGTTCTTCCGCCTCAATCTTCGGAACATCACGATCTGAAAACAAAGAGGTAACATCTGAAACAATCAACAATTTAGCATTGTTCTTCTTCAAAGCAGGATCTAGGTCTTCTAGGATTAATGATGAAAGCTGATATGCAGTAAAGGCACGTGAAACATGAATTTTCTCAAGAACTGACCTTGAATCTAAGCCGTACCCACGAGCAATTTCTGCCACTAAATACGGATCGAACATGTTGCCGCCGTCAACAAAAATAATCGAAGAGCCTAAACCGCCTCGTCTAAGCGAGAACTGGGCCCTAACTGAAAGAACAAAACATATGAAAGAAGCAGCATTACCCCGCATAACCACAAAATCGCCACGTTCAAACCCTGGAAAAGCATGCTCTAGCGTGGGAAAACCGAGGGAAAGTCTCCTGAGCGCGTCGGTTGACAAAATAGACATGCGTGGCTCCCTAATCCAAGATGGAAAGCCTCAGAGCGCCCAAATAAACGTTTGTTGGAAACGCACTTCACGAAAAGTGGAGAGAGATAGGTTAAAGTGGTCACAATAGTGTATAGCGCGGCGTTGGCATCAATCCGGAGACTGGCATGTCTAGGTTGAAGCAATCATTTGACATAGATTTTTAGGATTTCTTTGGTTATTTGTAGAAATCTTTTGGCAGTCTCCATTACGTCAAGGGCTCCTTCATGGGAGAATGTGAGACCGTAATCTGCAGTCTGCCTAAGGTTCATTGCATCCTCAAAGCCTTGAATTAGGGATTGTTCAAGCTCATTACTGAAAAGCTCTTGGATTGCAATTAGCAGTGCATAGTGGCTCTTTTCTCGGAATCCTTTGGCATAAAGTAATGCTCTTGCAGCATGAAAGATTGAGTAATAGCCTTGAATCGTTGCCCATTTGAAATCGTTGTTCATCAGGGATTTTGTGGCCGCTCCAAAGTCAGATTCTGCGCCTTCCATCTCTTTGCGGACTAGTTTCTCGTCTGGTTTGATTTTTGTGAGCTTTCTCTCTTCGAGGAGTTGCCTAAATCTTGGCTCACTCGCGTTCCCATAGCGTTATGCCTCTTAGAATCCTCTCGTATAATGGCTTATCTCTTTCCTTCATTTTCGCAAGTTCATTTGAATCAATTATGATGGGGGCGATTCTTCTGTCTATTGTTTGTTGATGCCGTCTAACTTCACTTCGAGTGTTTTCAGGGTTGGATGTCAATACGAACAAGTCTATGTCACTATCCTGTGCATCGATTCCTTCAGCACAACTTCCAAACAAGATGATTCTATCTGAAGACTGTTTGATCTTGTTGATCAAGCTGTTAAGAGTCAGAACGTTAAACAAGGCTTTGAACTGTCTGGAAACGGGGTTCCTTAGATTTGCTCTGTAAAGATTCGTTTTTCCTCGCTTGTCCACCTCAACCAAGCCGATTTCATAGAATTTTCGCAGAAATTGATTTACGGCACCTACACTGACGCTTGTCTGCCGAGCTATCTCCCTTCCATGGAATTGCTCCGTTGAGTTCAGTAGGAGAAAGTAGAGGACTTCCAAGCTCTTGGAAGTCACAAAATTCATTTTTCTGAACATATGTTCATCAGAATGAACAAAACTCCTTAAATACCTTTCGCGCGTGCTAATGCTCTCGTGTTCATGGCTTCCGCACTCTGCAGGAGCACCGCCAGCGTTAAAGAGTCGTTGCAGCGCTCAAGATCGTACTGGACCGTGGTGCACACGGCATACTCGTTCCCGTAAGGGTCTTCGGCAGTGAGTTGCGGTCTGCGAGTTCGTACCTTTAGACACGGCTGAAACCTGATACATGTTCGCCGACGTGTCTTCAGGCTGAAGCGCTAGGTGAAGCGTGACGTAGCCCGACTGATTCGTGGGCTGAAGCTGGTGGGCTATTCCGTTTACCATTCACTCCTTACTGTGTGATGCTTCGTTCTTCATTTCTTCTATCCTCTTTGGCGTTATCGTTGCGCCAGCAAAAACTTGAATGCGGGCAGTATCGAAACGGTCTTCCCATCAATCTCTTGCTCTCTTTCTTGAGACAATGAAACAACGTATCCCCGATCGAGATTAAACTTGTTCATAAACGCCAGCAATCCCTTAAGAGTCACTTTTCCGTACTTGATTTCAACGGGTATCGGTTTATTGTTTGCGAGAACTACATCGACTTCGTTCTTGTAAGGGTCTCGCCAGAAGAATTCAGCTTTCAACTGGTTGACAACAAGCCATTCAAACACTTTTGATCTCGTAACCTCGTCCTCGCTAAAAAGAGCATCAACGGAAATCAGCGTCGGATAGTACTTCTTCAGTTTTCCTTCCCGTTTCCTCTTGCTTCTTGAGAAGTTATACAGTTTCCTGATCAGAAAAGATTCTTCAAGATACGTTAGATAGTTCGAGAGTGTTTGTCTTGAGATTTTCATCTCTTTCGCGAGGCTTGAAACCTCAACGATTTGACCTGGATCATCCATGAATATTGCGAGCAGAGATTCGATTATTGAGGTGTCTCTGATCTTGAACAGTTTTGGCATGTCCCTGTAGAGAACTCTTTCCACTATGCTCTCCATCGCGTATTTTTTTATCACGTCTTTTTCTCCGACGTCGACGACTTCAGGGAAGCCGAGAGTGAAGCAGAATTCCTTGAACAGTCTAGCGAGTTCCTTCTCGTAGAGTCCCAACGGTTCGAAACTCGCTCCCCTGAAACGGAGAAATTCT
>CAYGYP010000141.1:0-5523 GCA_964354115.1 uncultured Candidatus Bathyarchaeia archaeon
CGTGTGCGCACAACCTACCCCCGGTTCAGTATATGATCCAAATATTCTCCAAATATGAGTCAAGAGAAAATTAGACGTGCCAATGAGCCTTCTTTCACGAGGCTCGCGCTAGTTTTGAAAACCCAACTGCAGAGATGAGTTGGCAGGGTGAATTGCCTAGGGCAGTTCGCTTGAGGGGAATTCAGTCGTGAACTGCTTTCAGCGGGGGTAAATCTGATGTGCGGCTAGTGCTGCTTTACCTGTTCAAAGCTACTTCTTGCTGCAGTTTAAAACGTGTTTTTTCTCTCATTTTTTCGTCAGCGTATGCAACCAGCTGTTTGAACTGCCTTTGGCCTAGAACATGACTCGCTCTTGACAAAATCTCGAGGCAGATTTCTTTAAAAACGAGATCCGCACAACCCGTTTTTGCGTCATCAATCAACTGTTTGCAAGCTTCAAAGATCGGTTCGCTCAAAGCTGTTTCACCCTGCAGACAGCACCTAGGTGTTCGAACATTAAAACACTTATGAATTCCTGTTCTGAATCCATGATTCACCTCAACAGAACAATCAGCAGTCGGATTTTCGCTTTCCGCATGGCTTAGCTTAACCTATTTTAGAGTCGAAGATCAAATAGTACGAGATCGCTGATAAAAAGGTGCACAGAGCATGGTTCTGAAGGCCGTGTTTTTTGACCTGCATGACACTCTTGTCTATCTTGATAACCCTCTTAGCTCGGAAGAGGTTTCGGAATTCCTGTTGGCCAAGGGCTATGAAGTCTATCCGCAATCTTGGGATGCTGCCTCTCATTTTGTTGGAATGGTAGATGATCCAAAACATGGATACAAAAACAGGCAAGACTTCCTTAAGCAAGTTCTGAACAGACTTGACGTGAAAATGGATAATGAAACCTTGAGAAGACTTGTCCAGCTTCATGAGGATCGCAACAAATATTCTTTGTTCTCTGATGCTGCCCCAGCAGTCAAAAAAGCTAAACAGCTTAACTTGAAGACAGCTATTGTCACCACCATTCCAGATTTCATCTTTCGCTCTGCAATAGTGTCCATCAGAGACTACTTCGATACAATCATGACTGGATATAGGGCAGGCTGTGAGAAGTCTGATCCCAAAATGCACAGGCGGACTCTTCAGAGTCTTGGTGTCGACGCCCAAGAAGCAGCCATGATAGGTGATGACTTGCTTGTCGACATTAAAATTCCAAAGAAACTAGGCATGCGCACAATTTTGTTGGACAGAGCAAACAAGATCAAGAGCAAACCTGAGGAAGCTGATGCCAAAGCTAACACTCTTACTGAAGCAGTAGCCATAATAGAAAAATGGCAGAAGCCATAAACCCATTCTTGTGGGGTGCATGATGAAACTAGCGTATGATGCTATTTGGGGCTTCGAAGAAGATATTTTGGAGTTGAGAAAAGACTTCAAAGAACACATCATAAAAGCACACACTTCCCAACCAATCGGGATTCCCCTCCATAGGTATAAAGGACAGCTAATACTGGATGAAGACAGCATTATACTGAGCGAAAAGAACAAGGGTACGCGAGAAAGCTTTCGCATGGTCATTGCCCGTCATCAGATTATCGGTGTCTTTCTCGGTTGGGATGATGTTCTGAGACGATGGAGGGATACGAGAGCCTGGATTAGACCATTAAGGCTGGCCTTTCAAAACCAAGGGGAACCAAAAACGTTGTACGTTTACGTAAAGAGACATGGAAGAAGGCCATATGGCAATGAGAACAAAGAATTGTTTGAAATACTCAGCTCAAAATGTGAACGAACGGTCAGCGACTGCTAGTTCATTCCATGAGTTTGGAGGTTAAAGTCTTGGACGGGAATGCAAGAAAAGAGCTACGTTCTATCGGGGTCGTGGAAAGGGCAGAAGAACAGGAGGCTAGAATACGTATTTTTCAAGAGTACTGTGCGGGACTTAAGGGCATAGAGGAGTACTCGCACCTGATAATTCTCTACTGGTTTCATTTGAGAGATAGTGAAAAAGAGAGGCAGACCCTGCTGATTTTCCCCAGAAAGCACGAGGTAAACGTTGAAAAAGGAGTCTTTGCCTGCAGAAGCCCATCTCGACCAAACCCGATAGCCCTTTGCGTCGTGCAACTTCTGAAAACTGAAAACTGCGTTCTCACCGTGAAGGGACTTGACGCCCTCGAAGGATCACCGATAGTCGACATTAAACCATACCTCCCAAGAGCCGACTCAATCCCAAATGCGGAAGCTCCACCATGGACAGACGTCGGACCTCCAACGTGATGCACTCGTTGCTTGCCATGCCCTTTTCGACCTGTCAAAAAGCTTATTAGGCTAAACATAAGATTGTTGGTGCGGGTCATGGAGACCCAAACCTGTGAGATCAAAAACGAAACTGAAAACGCAGGAAACGCCAATTCTCATCTTCTGAAGGACACGAAGAACAGGCACAGACTGTTTTCAGCTCCAGAACTCCACGCAATCGTGAAGATTGAATCAAGCATCTTGAAAGGGGCTAGAAAATACTTTGAAGAACAGGGCTTCGTAGAAGTCGTTGTCCCGCACGTGACCAAGGCAACTGGAGCATGCGAGAACATAGCAACCATGTTCGAAATAGACTACTTCGGGCCAAAACGATACTTAAGCCAGACAGGCCAGCTCTACCTAGAAGTTCTGACACCTTTTCTCAAGAAAGTCTGGTGTGTAGGACCAAGCTTCCGGGCAGAACCACTTGCAGACGAACGTCACTTGACAGAGTTCACTTTGGTCGAACTAGAGTTTGCCGGCAACTTCGAGCAACTGCTGGGACACGTAGAAAACATAACGTGTTCGATGATAGATTGCGTTCTCGCCGAAAGAAAAGAGGAACTCGTGCTTCTGAACGCGGACGTGGAAAGACTCAGAAAAGTCAGGAAACCATTTCAAAGAATGACCTACGCGAAAGCCGTCGAGTTGCTTGCAGACTTCGGAGTCAGATGGGGAGACGACCTGAGAAGCAGTCAAGAAAAGATGCTTGTCCAGATCAACGGAGATCAACCACTATTCGTGACGCACTTCCCAAAAGCGATAAAGTTCTTCAACATGAAAGAGAACGACGAAGACTCAAAGATCGTTAACAGTGCGGACCTGCTTCTGCCAATGAGCGGAGAAGCTGTCGGCGCAGCTGAACGAGAATACAGACAAGATAAGCTTCATGAAAGACTGTTGAATTCTTCAATGTTCAGACAGTTGGTTGAAAAAGGCGGAAGCATAGAAGACTTCAAATGGTACCTTGAATTCTACGAGAAGCAAGGATTTCTGCATTCAGGATGCGGAATAGGCCTGAACAGGGTTACACAGTTCATTCTAGGCGTGGACGACATAAGAGCCACAACGGCATTCCCGATGAACAGGGAATCGATCTTGTAAAAACACAGACAACCTTCCTTTTTTCTTTGAAACAACGCGTGACAGATTATATAATACCTTCATTGAAGCGTCTATGTGCATAATAAAAAATAGACTGAGGCAGGTCTTTGGAACACAACTTCAAAGCAGCAATCGTGCATCTCATATTGAATGGAAAAGTCGAGGAAGCCTTAGAACTGCTTGCAAAGCACTACAATGCCAGTGTTCCAAAGATAAAGGTTGGCTTGCCCAAGGGTCATCGAATAGGCAAATTGGGCTGCTACACAGCAAAGAATCAAACTATACACGTAGCCAATAGTGACGTGCTAAAAGAGCCGTTCGTAATCATGCACGAATTCTACCATCACTTGCGCACCTCGATAGACGGGGAGCATAAGGGAACAGAGAATTACGCGAACAGATTTGCCGAAGAATACATCGAAACCTACCGATCTCTAGGGCACATGGGTTCAAGAGCTCAAGCTGAAACGCGAAGGTAACACTATATTCCACGACAAAGGACTCGTGCTTGAGTTTTCTCATCAAGGCATCGTTGCACAGCTTGAACTGCTCTGCAAGTGGAGACGCTTTCTCATGAAACGCACGTTAGCCTCCCGAAGAAAGAGCTAAAGCATACGCTATGATATTTTGAATTGTGCTGAAGCAATCATGAAAAAGGGCAGAATATTTAACGCCGAAAGGTATGCCATTCATGATGGGCCCGGAATTCGAACTACTGTATTCTTCAAGGGGTGCCCTTTACGTTGCTGGTGGTGCCACAACCCCGAGGGCCAAAACTTGAGGCCTGATTTGATTTACAGAGAAAGCCGATGTATCGGATGTGATGAATGCGCAAAGAGCTGCCCCAGAAAAGCACTTTCGCAGACTTCTCTGCATGTGACACTAAGCAGGAAACGTTGTAACGTGTGTGGAATATGCACTGAAACGTGTCCTTCTGAAGCTTTGTCGATCGCTGGAAAAGAGATGAGTCTTGAGGAAATAATCGTGGAAATAGAGAAGGACAGGGCCTTCTATGACGAGTCAGGAGGAGGAGCGACATTTTCTGGAGGAGAACCACTCCTGCAACCTGACTTTCTGAATGCAATACTTCACGAATGCAATGAGAGAGACATTCATACTACGTTGGATACGAGCGGGTATGCATCGCAAGGAGTCGTCGACAAAATCAAGGACAAGGTAGATCTCTTTCTTTATGACATAAAAACTATGGACGAAGCAAGTCACAAGAAATACACTGGCGTGTCAAACAAACCAATTCTGCAGAACCTTGAAAGACTGGCAAAGGATGGAGGCAACATCATGATTTCCTTGCCGATTATTCCCAACGTGAATGATGATGAAGCTAACATTCTTAGAACAGGCGAATTCATATCTTCTCTGGCCAGCGTAGAACACGTCAGTCTTCTTCCCTACCACAGGGCGGGCATCGACAAATACAAGAACCTGGGCAGACCATACAAACTGAAGAGAATCCTGTCACCGTCAGATCAGGAAATGGCGGCAATAAAAGAAAAGCTGGAAACCTTCGGGCTGAAAGTGAAAATAGGAGAAAGATAACATGAACCTAAGAATCCAAAAACTTAGAAAACAGAGCATTGAATGCAAACCTAGGATAAGCCCTGAACGTGCAAGCCTTATCACCGAGTTCTACGCGAGCGGCGCTGCAGATCGAGCTTCGACCCCTGTTGCAAGGGCACTTGCATTCAAGTATCTGCTTGAAAAGAAGAAAATATGCATTAACGACGACGAGTTAATTGTCGGCGAAAGAGGCTCAGCTCCAAAGGCAACTTCCACATTTCCAGAAATATGCTGTCACAGCTTGGAAGATCTTGAAATCCTTGACACTAGAAAAAAGACGTCATACGCGGTAGACAGCACAACTAGAAGAATCTACAAAGAGAAAATAATTCCGTTCTGGCGAGGCAGGTCAATAAGAGACATCATATTTAGCAAAACGTCTCATGAGTGGAAAGCTGCTTACGAAGCTGGAGTGTTCACTGAATTTTTGGAACAAAGAGCCCCGGGACACACTGTTTTGGGTGACAAGATCTACAAGAAAGGGCTACTGGATCTTCAAGGAGAAATCAAGGCAAAAATGCGTGATCTTGACTTACTGAACGACCCAACAGCGTGCAAG
>CAYGYP010000142.1:0-5465 GCA_964354115.1 uncultured Candidatus Bathyarchaeia archaeon
GAAGAATGGATAACTGAAAAACTAGACGAAGCCCAAAAAGCAGGACTAATAAAAAGGGACATAACCAGCAAAGAAGACGAACCAGTACTTACCTGGAAAAGCCAAGTACCAATCTAGGGAAGATTTGTATAGAAAAATGCGTTCAACTTTTTCATAGGTATTTAAATATCACATCCATGCAAAACAAATTGCAGAGGAAAGTAAAATACGGAAGCTTGTCCTCGCTGGCATGCTAATTTTGCTAACACTCGTATTTATAACGCCGCTTGTACAGGCAGAAGACTCGCCCGGGGTCCTGATTGAGCCGGATACAATCCCTCAGGGCGGGTACGTTGATATTTACGTAACAGCCTTGAAAGACAACACTAAACTTGCAAGCTTCGACCCAATTAAGGTTTCACGCGTGGAATCATACTTTGGACCAGTGCTGGAGGACTACTATCTAGATATAGGTGAGGCTTGGGGTCCGATAATTTTGCCTGACGTGGGCGACCAAGTGCGCATTCGTTTTCCTGACGCCGAGGTTGAAGTTATTGCTGATGTAGGACCCAGAGGAACACCGGAAATAGGAACCGGCCCTTATCAGTGGCTAACCTCAGACTTAGACCCACGACAGCCTTCAGATCCAGCACTGCCCCGACTTCGTCTCCCCCCACCCGATAGCCTTACATTAGGCATCTATTATGTCTCCATCAGTGGCAATGAGGGAATATCCGAGCGGCTTTTCTTCACTGTTTCTTCCTTCTTCGTTATCTCAGAAGTGCCCCTAGGCGCAGTTGCCGTCCTCACCGTATGCTTCGCCGGTCTTGGACTTAACAAATTTCGCCGGGCAAGAAAAGAAAAAGAGGGTAAAGCCCTCCTTTTCCTATCATAAACCGTGTAGGTAATCATCACTAAACGAAAAATAGGGAAACGCGATGCGGCAGAAGAGTAAATATTTAATCCCCATTATTTTGAGCGTCTTCCTAGTCAGCACGCTAACCACAGTTAAAGCAGAATCAGCCTCAATCACCCTCAACCCACCTTCAGGTCACTATGGCACCCAGTTCACCATAACAGGTACAGGTTTTCCAGGAAGTGCCGCGGTGGATGTCCTCTGGGATGGCGCATGGGTGAGTTCTTGGAGCTGGTGGTTTGAGGTTGAGTCAGATGGTAGCTTTACCGTGACGGCTGATGTCCCGAAATGGGATCCATACTGTTCGCTCGGACTCCACACAGTCACGGTCAAAACAGTGCAACAATATGATGGAGATTATATATCGGCTATCGCTACTTTCACGATCACGCCGTGGCCATGTTCAATCACGCTAAATCCCTCTTATGGTCCTCGAGACTCCCCCATAACCATATCAGGTTCAGGCTTTCCTCCTAACCCTCCCTGGACTCAAGTAGCCTACTGCTGGGATGATGCTCGTATACACTTCACTCCCAGCGACTCTAGCGGGGGTGTCACTGTCCTGCCTGCCCTGTTTCACGTTCCTAGCGATGCCACTGAGGGGTACCATAAAGTTACTTTGAGTTTGGAGTGGACTAGCGGCTATGCAGTACCAAAGGAACATGGGTCTGTGAGTGCTTATTTCTGGGTTGGAGAAACGCCTCCCACAATGACGATATCCCCATGTGATATTGGGGGAACTGAAAAAGGCGTCTTTGACCTTAATGAAGGCGTCTATGTGAAGGGAAGCGGCTTTCCATCTTCCATCAGTATGGATGTATACATCATTCCTGACGGCGCTTCCTTCACGCCTGACAACGCCAAGGCTAAAGCCTTGCAGACAACAGACACCTCAGGCAACCTTCCAGTAACCTTTGTCTGGACTGCTGATGAAATGAACTCCTACGATGTGTGGGTTGACGTAAACCGAAACGGTATACGTGACGATAGCGACGTAGTAAACTACACAGCCATAAGCACATACTCCTTTTTCGTAATCCCCGAAAGCCCCCTCGGCGCATTATTATCCTTAGCCTCCATGCTCGCAGGACTACTAGTCTTCTACAAAAAGAAGCTTAAGACCTCATAAGGCTTGAATTATGGAGACATAGACGTATTCCCCTTTGGAGTTCGTGATATTCGATTATCAAAGCATTTTTCTTAGTCGTTTCTGAAACTGCCTTAGGCACATTTAGAAAATTACCTACAACATTCCTCAATTGCAAAAGCCTCCTGAAACTAAAAAATTAAAAGATTGAACAACAAAGAAAAAAGTAAATTATTGCTATGAAAAGCAACAAGGTTGCAAGAAAACATGTCGACAAAAACGAACATCAAAAAACCAAAAGAGTTCAAAGTCAACATTCGATTTTCCACCCGAATGGTCGCCTCTACAATTCTTATACTCGGGCTTGTCTCCTTAGCAGCCTCAGCATTTTTCCGCTTTATCCATCATAACCTTCATAGGCTTAGGACTCACCTTCTGGGGCTCCGCACTAACAGTCGCTCTACTCATAGTAATCCTATTCTACCAAGCGCTATTAAAAAGGCAAGAAATGCTTTCGCTCCTGAAACTACACGAAAAACTTCCCGAACAAGACCAACAACTCCTCGACGCCATACGCATCGCACAAAAAACCGGCAACCCCACCACCACAAACATAGCCACACAACTACAACAACTCACAAAAACCAGCACACCGCCCCAGTAACTGCAACAAAAACTCGAAGAAACAGCCAACACCGGCCTAATAACCAAAACAATAACCAACAACAACGACGAACCCACAACAACCTGGAAAACCCAACTACCCACCCCAAAACTCAACCCAAATGACCACCTCCGTAGAAGTTGACGCCCGAATATACTTTCTCAGAATAGTTTGCGTAGCAAACAAGGCTTATAGATCTTGCATATCTTCATCGCTGATCCCAACAAAGAGACGCTTGTTCACTCTTTTGGGGCTTCAAAACCGAGTTTGAAAACAAGCAAACACACTTGCTTCTATGAATAGAAGATAAGAACAGAAAAAGAAGAGAAAGCTTTGAGGCTATTTGATTCTCAGATTCAAATGTGTTTTCTTGATGATTACGAAGGCTGCGAAGCATGCGGCAACTGCCAGAAGTGCACCGAGCGCATATTCTGGAATGACCATTTCAGGTACATATGTAACCTCAAGCTTGGGTATGGTTCCCCAAATCGTTTCCTTTGAGCCTAGTTGGCAATGGGTGTCGCCCTCTAGGTACCAACCATTATTTGTTGTGCCAGAGACAAATGCTTGGACATCGGTGGTGACATCCCATGATCTCCAAACGCCTACTCCATGACTGTCCGAAGCTGTGGCTATACCTTCATGAGCAGGTCGGTTATTCCAAGTTACGGTAGCTTCACTCCATCCTGCTTTCACGCGGTATGCATAAATAGTGAAGCTGTCGGCACCTATTCGACATTTGTCATTAAACATTTTGAGCGTGGCGGAGGTCACGATTGATCCAGTTGGGATCGAATTCAGGTCAAATCGCACCAAACCAGCTGTAGGACTGCCTATATAAATCCCACCGCTCGAACCATAATTAGTGTCTGGATCCGTTGAATCCACTTGAGCGTCATCGGTTGGTGGCGTTAAGGTCACTGTTGTATCTGCGTGAACGATGAAAGGAATCAGAGCTGCAATGAGTAGTAACAGTGGCAGAAGCAAAGCTATTCTTCGCTGATTCATAATAACCGCTCCCTCCCTATTTTGGAGGGCATGCTAAGTTGTATTTAAAACAGTATGAAACTTCAAGGTCCGATTTTCTAGAAGAAACTGCAAACCAGTTTAGCAAACCCTAAAACTTGACCGCAAATACCATATCAAAACGTGAATAGTTAAATTCCTGATTTCTATGACCATAGCACTAAGCGTAGCAATGAGCCAATCCCTCACCCAACAGCAGGACTAATACTAAACTACACACCGCGAGAAATAAGCCCAACGCCAATAACCCTCAGCCTACTAGCATTAACCACAATTTTCGCCACAGCAGCAATACTTAGAAAACACCAAACAACAAAAAACAACCAAAAGTCACCAAATTCAACACACAACACCCAAACAACATCGCAACTCTGAAGCTAACTTGCCTCGCTCTCAGTAAATTTGTCACAACCAGCCAAGAAACACTCACAAAAAACAGTAGGGGGTGGGGGTCTCCGAAAAACGGAGGGGCTCCGAAGAACCGAACACCCAAAAAGAAACACTCCCAACCAAACAACAAACTCGTCACAAACCCAACCAAGCAACACATGCTCACAGTCTACAGAAGAACATAAGCGCATGAATCGGTTACACCACGGTCACCACACCCCCCAACCAAAACCCATAGAAGAAATCGACACCAAAACCAAGCGTTCGTCACTTCTGGAGGAAACCTTATATCATGGCAGAATATGATGTTTTATGGTGAAATATTTGGAAACTGGTGTAGAAGTCAAAAAGGTGGATGCTCAGGGTCGCCTTATCTTGCCGGCTGACTGGCGTGAGGCTGAGATTGGGGAAAGTCGAGAGCTGTACATCATCAAAAGGAAAGGATACTTGAAGATAGTTCCTAAGCGTCACGTTGATCTAACTGAAAACTTTGACAAAGTCGATTTAGGCGTGGAAGCCATCGGAAGCTGGAAACAGTTCGAAAAGAAATTCTATGAGGCAAGCTCATGAGATTCCTAGACGCTAACGTATTCATCTATGCGTACTACAAGCCAAAAAAGCAGCTAACTCAAAAGGAGAAACAGATGAAAGAACACGCCAAGAAGATAATCAGCAACGTGTCTCAAGGGAAAGAAGACGTGCTAATGACCGTCGTTCACGTGTCTGAAATAGTGAACATTCTGAAACACGGCATGCCACTGGACCAGGTAGCCGCCATCATCCGCGGACTGTTCATGCTGGACAACGTAAGAATAATCGATGTAACCCGAGAAGCATATTTTGCTGCAACTGAACTGGGAGACGACTTGAAGCTTGAAGCCAACGACGCATTAGCTGTAGACGCCATGAGGCTAAACAACATAAAAGAAATCTACTCGTTCGATGAGGACTTCGACCAAATAGAAGGCATAACAAAACTGCCAGCACTATAAAAACAGAATAGCGCGCATGGCTGTTCCGAAATTGGTCAAAAATGGTATTTATCCCCATTTTAACAGCCAAGTTTATTCCTGATTTCCATTCAGAATTAGAGCGCCAATAATCAACCCGAACGCGAAAAGCAGAATTAAAACCATTTTTAACCATCTTAGAAAAACCCATGCGCGCTACACAACAACCAGCAACAATAAAAAACAACCAAAAGTAACCAAAAGTCACCAAATTCAAATTCAACGCACAACGCCAACCCCACATCCAACCCTGCATAAACACCAAACAAAAACTGAAACAACCAACTTATCCCAATCAATTACCACAGCATAAACCCGATTACGAAACAACATTCTTAAACATCTCATCCTAAGAAACCACTGAGAAAAGGTGGTGAGAACGCATCATGAGTA
>CAYGYP010000143.1:0-5417 GCA_964354115.1 uncultured Candidatus Bathyarchaeia archaeon
CCAACTACGCTTGAGTAGTCGCCAATTACATCTCCACTGGTCTTATAGCATAATAATTTTGCCTCTTTTGCTCCCATCATGTTTGCTGCTTTCATCAGGGCGACTATTGGACCATATCCACAAGCTGTGATGCCATGAGTTTCAATAGCTGAATAGAACTTGCCCTCGTCCATTGCTTCTATAGCCTTAAGAGCCAAGAGGTCATTTTTCATAGCTCTTTCCTGCGATTCATAGTGGGTCATGTCGGAGGAGGCTATGATGACCGCGTTCTTTTTGCCCAATGTTTTGGCCACTGCTTCTCCGACCTCTATAGCTGACGTCAAATCCTGCATCAGAAAGCAGATCGGCACGATTTTGAAGTTTGAACCGTAAAGGTATTGTAAGAATGGAAGTTGAACCTCAATCGAATGCTCAAGGCGGTGGGCAGACTCATCAATGTCAATTATGCGCGCTTCTCGAACAATCTCAGTAGCTGTTTCAGTATCCACTTCAACGTCTCCAAGTGGCGTCCTCCACAGACCTTCACTCATGACGGCTAAAGCGCTGCCATAGCCCGTATGGTTTGGACCGAACGCAACGACGATGTCCGGCTTACCGTCCAAAGCAAGTTCATAATAGGCGTGAGCTGCCACTGGGCCGGAAAACATGTAACCTGCATGCGGACAAATCAGTCCGACCACTTTTCTTGGACCGGCCTCAGCTACTTTTGGAAGCTTGCCAGGTCCCAGTTCATGCAAGAAACAGCTTGCTATTTGCTTCTTTAATGAATCAGATCTGGCTTCATAGAAGGCTCCGGCTTGGCATGGCAGCCGAACCTTCACCATTAGGTCAGATTTCCTCCTCTTCCTTGGAGATCTTCGCCTCGAAATCATCTATGGTTAAAGTTGGATCCTTGTCTGGCTGAAGTTCCCCTCTCTCCCTTAGCACTTGCCTTGCCAAAAGCCAGTAGATCACTGCCAAGGCTCTTCTGCCCTTATTGTTTGTTGGGATAACTAGGTCGACTCCGGTGAATTCATTGTCTGTGCTGCACAAAGCCATCACCGGAATACCCACGGCAGCGGCCTCTTTAACCGCTTGGCCATCTGCCCTCGGGTCAGAAACAATCAGAACCTCAGGTTCGATCCTATTAGGGGACAGAGGGTTAGATAGAAGCCCAGGAACAAACCGGCCAACCACGTGGGTCGCCTTGGTCAATGTGCAAAACATCTTGACTGGTTCTTGCGCGTAGAGCCTAGCTGCAGCTGCTGCAACTTTTGCTGGTTCGAACCGTGCAAGGAATTTTGCAGCCACTCTTATTCTATCATCCGTCTTCTTAACATCCAAGACAAACAGACCATCGGGTCTGACCCGATATATGAACTGCTCCATGTCTCCCGTTTTCATCCGTGTGCCAATGTGTATGCCTGCAGACAATAGAGTGTCTCGCGGCAACAGCAACCCTTCTTCAGGGACAACTGCCTCTGCAGTCTGTGTTCCAACTTCCGTTTCGGGCTTTGCCTCTTCTTCGATCGGAACAACCTCTTCATTTTCGTCTTCCTTTTTGATTTCTTCATCTTCTGACAAGTTTTTTCCTCCTAGAGCATCTTAAGATCGGCCATTTTGGCTCTATCTCCCAAGAACTCTTCTATCCTTATTAGCTCGTTTATTTTTGCAATGCGCGCGCCTTCAACGATTCCAGTCTTTATCACTGGGCATTTGAAAGCCACTGCCAAATGGGCTATATGCCAATCGCACGAGTCTCCTGACCGATGCGCCATTACCGGTACGTACTTGTTTTTTCTTGCCATTTCAACTGTTTCCAAGGCATCCGTAAGCGTACCCACCTGGTTCACTTTAATAATGATTGCGTTAGCCGCCTCCGTTTTCACCCCTCGGCTCAGTCTTTCATCGTTCGAAGTGAACAGATCGTCGCCGCAGATCAAGCAAGCCTTGACCTTCTTGGTGAGTTCTTCAAAACTCTTGAAATCCTCTTCATGGAAGGCGTCCTCCACGTACACGAGATGATATTTCTTGACTAGATCCAAAATGAAGTCTAATTGCTCGGCTGGGTCTCGTTTTACGTTTTCCCTCTCGTACGCGTATTTTCTTTGTTTACTATCCCAGAGCGATGACGCGGCAACGTCAATGCCTAATCCACATTCCAAGCCTGATTCGCTACTTACTTCTTCGCATGCGCTTGCAAGAATATCAAGAGCCTGCGAATTGTCCACGTTTGCAGTCCAAGCTCCCTCGTCACTTTTTCCTTCGTTGAATAGTTTATCCTTCTTTCCTAAGACATCCCCAACTGTTCTGTGAACTTTTATGTTGGTTGCGGATGCTTCCAAGAATGATTCGGCCCCGTGTGGGAGAACCAGAAACTCCTGTATGTCTGGGGACCTTCCACGTGTGTGCTGTCCGCCGCTTATGGTGTTCCCAAGCGGATACGGAAGCTCATGGGCAATTGTCCCGCCTAGATGCTGGAAGAGAAGAGAACCGCATGAGTTTGCGGCGGCTTCTGCATTTGCCACTGAGATGGCAAAGGCAGTGTTTCCTCCTATGACCCTGAAATCTTTGGAACCGTCAACTTCGTGCAGTGTCCTATCAATTTCCTCTTGAAAATTTGCGTTCAACCCCACAATTTCTGGGGAAACGACTTCCTCAACCTTTTTAACTGCTTGGTCTACGCCGCCCTGCGGATAATAGACAACTTCGCTTTTTCCTCGGCTTTTTCCGGCTGGTGCAGAGGCCCTTCCGAAGCCCGATGTTGTTACGATGTCAACTTCTATTGTTTCTTCGCCGCGACTGTTGAAAACTTTTCTTGCAATAAGGTCTTCGATTACCGCCGACATGTTTTCGTCCTTTTCATCTGTTTCCTAATATGTTCTTGCCTCTTTTCGTTTCTCAGCCTCTTCGTAGAAGCGCAGAACCTCATCAACGATCTCTACGTGTGACAACAACATGCGACGGCAACAATACCGTTTGATTCCAAGATCGTCCAACACGTCGCCCGCATTTTCCCCAGTTTTTACTCTTCTAGCGAATTCTTCCCACTTGTCCCCGATCAGTTTGCCGCACGTGAAACATCTTACTGGGATGATCATTCCTGTTGTCTCCCTATCTGTAGCTTTTCTGCTCTTTGGCTCTCGCTCCTGACCCGCCGAACTTTTTGGGCTCCTTTTTCCGAGAGTCGCCGGCGATCATTGTCCTGTCGTATTCTGCAAACAGCGTGCGCAGATGTGCACTTTTGGTCCACTTCAACAACGCATTGGCAATGGCCATTCTTGCTGCTTCTGCTTGCCCCATGTAGCCGCCGCCTGAAATCTTCACATCCACGTCTAGCTGTTTCCACACATCGTCTCCAGCTTGTAGTAGAGGCTCCCTAATCTTTTCACGTGAGATTTCCGGCTCCCAAATCTCCAAAGGAGTCTTGTTTATGCGTACCCTTCCATTTCCAGGTCTCACAACTGCACGTGCTATGGCTGTTTTCCTTTTTCCACTGACAACTAAAACCTTCTTAACTGGCATAACTATCCACCTGGGTTCCATCCTATTTCTTTGGCGAATTCGCCGACCGTGAGGTATGGGCATGTCAGCTTCTTGGCTTGGGCGTTTTCTATTGTTTCCATTTTCTTATCTTTGAAGTCGTCCGGTGTTCCTATGTAAACCTTGAGCCTTTTGTATGCTTGCTTGGCTTTGGACACGCGCGCGCGCCGCTTCTTGAATGGTAACATGCCTCTGACGGTCTTTCTGACTATTCTGTCGGGTCTCCTGTAATGGAATGGGCCGCGCCCCGGGGATCCCACCCCGAGGAATTCTATAGCATCAGCTAGTTTGCCTCTCCTCTTTCCAGAGAGTATGGCTTTCTCTGCGTTTACTATTATTATCTGCTCTCCATTCAATAGCCGCTTTGCAACGTAGGTTGCCATTCTGCCCAGGATGAGGCCCTCCGCGTCTATCACTGCAATTAGCCCTGATTCTGCTTGCATTCTTTCACCCAACTATCTTGATATTGGAACCTTTCGGGTTCTTCTTAACTAGTTCAGAAAAAGACAAGCATTTGCCCTTGGCAGCGTACACTTTCTCTCTTGCCCTTTCAGAAAAGGCAGTGGCTGCGACGGTTACCGGATGGCTGATTTCACCCGCGCTTAACAGTTTGCCAGGAACCGCAACAGTCTCATTCTTTTGCGTATATCTGTTCAGGCGGCTCAGGTTCACTGTCGCTTGGTTTCTTCTCCGGCTGGCTAGACGTTCGGCAACATCCCGCCATATATCAGCGTTGTTTTCCCTGCCTTGTTTTCTCAGGAATCGAATAAGCTCTATAAGCTCTGGGTTAGTCGTCCTAACTTTCTTCACTCTTCTTCACCTTAACTTGACTCTCGAATTCCTTCAGCTGCCTATCCAAGATCTTAACGGCTTCCATTATTGTTCGCTCTGGTGAAAGAACACCTGTAGATTCCAGGCCGAATATGAACGCGCGTTCTTCCCACCCGACCTCTATTGCCTTAGGGACTTGAGGGCAAGCCTGAACACAGTCTTGACAGATTGTACAGGCCATCACATCACGCACGTCTATCTTGTTCTCGGCCTTCGTCAATACTTTTCTTGGACAGATTTCGACGCATTTCCCACAAGCATCGCAACGCTTGCTTGAAACCGTTATCTTTGGATAATACTTATATGAGCACATCGAAACTGGCTGCCATTTAGCGTGGTTTTTCCCCTTGCCCAGCCTTGCATAGGCTTCAAGCCGAAGCTCTTGTTCCTTGGCCAGTTTTGCAATGGGAATCTTATCGCTGACGGGTACTACATCCTTGTTTTCCGAAATCAATTCGCCTGAGTAGACCGATCTTGTTCCTTCCTTTGCCTGCGCGTCGAGTGTGAGTGTGACCCTGCAAAGATTACATCCGAATTCGCTCTTGCATTGGCAATCTTCAGGCAAATTATAGCTGTCCAGGTCAGTTTTAAGCGGGACAAGCCCAAGCCTGTGGGCTATCGTCTCATCCTGTATTATGGAGGAGTTTTCAAGTATTACAACATCGTCTATTGCCATGCACGGTACTTCAGAGGTTATTACCCTTCTTAGGGCGTTTACGTATGAAACGTCAACTCCCTGAATGAGCAAACGTGCGTTCACATCGGTTTTTTCAAGCACTTTTATTTCCACTGTTTTATCGCTCCATGCTGCCTATGATAATAGCTGTGCCGTTCAATAGAATATTCGTGCATTATTTCAATTTTTCTATCTGGAGAAGAACAATGACTGTTTGCTAGACTCTTCTTCCCCTTCTCCCACCAGGCCTTCGCGTCCCATCATGTGGAACCGGTGTAATCTCTTCGATACGTTCTATGCGGAACCCTGCTCTGGCTAAGGCCCTTATGGCTGCTGGTGCCCCTGGGCCTGTAGTTCTTGGTCCGGATCCTCCCGGGGCCCTTACTTT
>CAYGYP010000144.1:0-5336 GCA_964354115.1 uncultured Candidatus Bathyarchaeia archaeon
AGAAGGCGTCTTTTGCAATTTTAATTAGTTCGGATTATACGCCTCTGATTAAAAGCTATGTTCTAGTAGCGGATTCCAGTATTCCATTTACCTTGGCACCAACTCCTTCCGTTAGCCCAACGCCCACCTCTACAACAGCGCCTTCGTCACCGCCCACAGTTGCCCAACTCGTCACCGTTGCTTGGGTGCCTCCGCCCGCAAACGCAGCAGCAGCAACCGTCGTAACCGCCGTCGCCGTGGCCGCCGTCTCAACAGTTGTGGCAGCCGCAACCAACCCTGTGGGCACATCAGCAGGGAAGGCAGCGGCGAAAGCCAGCGACCTACTCCCCGAAAGCGTGAAGAAATGGCTGACTGAATACATGTCCTCGAAGCGCCAGCCAGCCCTCGGCCAGAAAGCCGGCTCACCCTTCCTGCCGACCAAACCCGAGGCACTGGCCTACGCCGTATCCCTAGTGGTTCTGACGATTTCCTTCTCCTACGTCAAAGTAAACGACTTCACCCTGATACTGGCGGTTCTCCCTACCATTCTGGCGACCGCCGTCATCGTGGAGTTCGTGAAAACCTTCTCCCTAGTAGCGTTCGCCAGAAGCCTGGGGCTGTGGACCGAGCATAGACTCTGGTACTTCGGACTCGCCATGTTCCTCATAACCACGTTCGCGTTCGGCATACCATTCTCATCTCCAAGCCGCACCCTGTACCACGCCCCACAGGTCACCAAACGCCGAGAAGCAATCGCCTTCTCAGCCGCCATCCTCGTCACCTTGGCATTCGCCGCGCTGTTCTTCGCGCTCCTCGTCAGCGGCTTCACGCTGATAGGCAGCACAGGATTGGCGATGTGCGTCATCATGGCTTTCCTCGACGCTTTCCCAGTTTCACCCATGAACGGCAAAGCCGTCTACAACCACAGCAAAGCCGCATGGGCAGCCCTGTTCGCAGCGACTCTAGCGGCGTACCTTTCTTGGCTACTATTCCTGTAGCGCACTTCCTTTGAGAAAGAAAAAACTTGTGTGGTGGGCCGGGCCGGATTTGAACCGGCGACCTTCTGCACGTCAAGCAGATATCCTAACCGGACTATACCACCGGAGCTCGAATAACACTACTTTTCAATTGCGTGAACAAATGAGACTGGTTACAAACTCCAACAGCCGAAAAAAATAGTTTGCTCTTTCGAGGTGTGTGTTGAAAATCTTCGCTATTTTGTCTTTTCTTCTTTCAGCCGCCTAGCATTTCATCAACAGTCACGATTCGCATACCCCTGAACGACTTCATATACAGCAGGTGGCTATCTCCTGACACGATGTAATCAGCTCGGCCATCGTACGCCGTCCTCAGGACAACGTCGTCAGCTGGGTCACTCTTCACTGCCTTGAACCTAGACTTCACTCGCGTGAACTTTGCCGTTTGGTACAAGGCCTTCAGGAACACTCTAACATCCTTCTCCTCAACGTACTTCCGAAATTTTCTGCGGCTGATCACATTGACAAACTCAGAAACGATTTAGTTTGAAAACACAAGCGTGAATTCGCCTGCTACTGCCGCGCTCGCTATGTTCCTACGTGTAAGCAGGTTGAGTTGCGGGCGGCGAGATCATTATCATTCCTATTTGAAGCTTATCTGGGTCCATATTAGGCTCGGCGTTTGGCGAGAGCGGTAGCCCGTGCGTAGTAACATTGATGTTCCTACGTGTAAGCAGGTTGAGCCGCGGGCGGAGAGAGCGCGATACATTCAATAACAATGCAGGGCGGCTTGTTTTGTGCGCCTTTGATGCTCTATTATGCGCCTCATAATCTGCTTGTGAGGGCGACAATCCGCATGACTCCCGCGCATCATGTAGGAGTTGAACGCGTGGAAAAATCTTGAAGTTTTTTCATTCAATAGGCTTGCTTGTCTACAAATTCTCGCCTGCTCACCATACTTTTTTTGTGCGGCGCACCATTTTATTGTGAGCGTGACAATCCGCTTTTGAATCTCAGCTTTCGACAAATGCGCCTACATAAGCAAGAACGGCGCAAGCAGTTTATGGCTACAGCTTCAACATGCTTTCGTGAATTGCGACTCTAACCATGCGACACTACTCAAAACTTGTTCTATAATGTTATACAACAGTAAATGAGCAGTTAGTGAAACTTGCTTAGGAAATTTTCAAATAAACGCGGCAGCGCCGAAGATGCGATGCTGTTTCCATATCTTTGCTTGTGGATGCCAACGCGACCGACTCGTCTATAGTCGGCCGTAATTAGAAAATCTTGATAAAAACCGAAAATGAATAGTTGTTAGGCGGTTGACTTTGCCTCAATTTAATACTCTTTGAAACTCCAAAAACAAACAAAGGAGAGGGGTTGTGCGGGTGATATTTCCACTGTGGTGAGGGTTCAAATCCCACCCCCGACTGCTTATTCATGAGGTTACTTTGGAGGGTTGTTATCTCGTCCGCCGCCAGATGGTTTTCCCGAATTTTTGCTTGGCCAGCCACCCTTAGCGCGCGCGCTTTTTCTAAGCTTTGGTAATGTAATTAAAGACAAATCTCCGTCTTTTACCTGCCCTTGAAATTTACTGTACACGTTTTTTCTTTTAGTCAAACTTCTCAAGACAATGCGAGGGTAAATCTCCATGTAGGACTCTCGTTATTGTAAAACGGGACTAGTTATCTATAGGTCAGCTTCATGGTTGTGACAACCGCTAAAAATCCATTAAGTTTTTGTAGATATCTTCAGAAATGCCTGAATTATCCATGATGAATTTTGCGGTATTTTTACTCATTTTCGCTATTAGCGATGTATTTGTAGGAAAGAATTCCCCAATAACCTTTTCATCAATTTTTTTCCCTTTGAAAAGGAACTCGAAGCAAACAAAATCCAAAAACCTCGGCACTTCAACTGAAACAGCGGCTTTTTGCACCATACGTTCGACAAGGTCGATTAAAGGAGGGGAATATTCAGGCGGAGGAATTTTTATATCGCTATAATCCAAGCGACTTTTTTTCCCCTTCTTTTCACGCTCACTGGATGCCACTAGTCCATACACCGCACTCAAAACTTTCTTTGAGTATTCAGGAGATCCAACGCCAGTTATGAGTAGGTTATTAATATATTCAGGTCTTTCCTTTTGGCTTAGCGGAAACAATTCTCGACAAAGATTTACAAGCGCCAGCGAAAAAAGAATGCTGCATTCGTATGCAAGCCATCTACTTGCTTCGGGTTTAGTGTTAGCAGACAGCATTCTTAGTGCAGTAATTGCTTGCTTCAATCGTGCCGAGTTTTCCATGTACCAATATCGGGATCTCAAAAACCAATAAATTCTCGACAAATGCGGGTCGTCTTTGAGACCTTCGTAGTATTTCTGGATTCGAGGTTCATAGTATTCATAGTCATTTGAACCAAGAAAGTCTGCAGGTATTTCATTATTCTTCTCAATCTCAATTAACCTTGCATAATCGATTGGGATTATTCCGATATCCTGTGCAAAACGTTTTATTTTGGCCGGAATGGCTTTTCGTACAATCATCGAGTTGGATGCTGAGAAATACTTGGACAATCCAGCTAGCCAAAGAATCCTGTCTACTGTTCCATCTGCATCGCCACTCTTGCATTCGCATATTACTATCTCCGGGTTGAAATTTGTTGCAAATCGTATTCCGATGGCATCTATGTCAGTGACGTCGACCGTATCAGGGTAAAAAAAAGATCTCAAAGTAAGATGATTTCTTGATAGATAACCCTGATGGAAAAGCAATTTTTTAATTCTATACTCGAGGATAATGCCAGCTTGAATATTCATTGAAGATCCTCTCCTCGAAGAACTTTGATAAGATGTTCTTCAGCCTTGGCGGAAGATGAGGTCAGCTTACCTTGTCTGATTTTGTCTTGTTCTGGATTCACGAATTCGCCTGTTTGAAATAGACCCTCTGGTTGTAGTTGTACTTTGGCTCCAAGATCGAGAACTCTCTTGTGTTTTAGCACTTCAAGTGCTGTTCTTGCCACGTCCTCCTTGACCAAGTACATGTTATAACGACCAGGGTGATAAGTATCTTCTTTGACCTTCACTATTCCTTGCTTCTCCAAAAGAACGTAATCGCTCCCTATGGCTGTTGCAGGTCCGACTTCGCCGCGCCTGATGAGAGCGTCCACAAGTTCCACTGGTGACCAAATTCTTGAAATGTTAGAATAGTTTTTACCAAAACTGATCGATGATAAGAAAAGTTTCACGTCATCATATATGTCCGGGATCAGCAGGTCACTTTTTAGGGTTCCCCACATTCGAGGTGTAAATGCAAAGCATTTTTCCACTCCCGTTTTGGTCGATATGTGACAGACATCAACTAGTCCTGTTTTTCTGGAGGCTGAGAACAGCTCGGATGGAATACTCGTTATGTTTTCGAGGGGAACTGCTTGATTGAGTGAGATCATGTTTAGAAGATTTTCGACAAGATCTTTTGAGGGCTTGTCAAGGTGTGATATGAAGCCTATGATTTTTGCAGCATTTTCGCCCCATATGTAAGGTGAATAAAATAGTGGACGGGAACCTGGTGAGCTGCTTTTTTTCAATATTTTGAACTCTGTCTGCAGTTCCAGAGCCATCTCACTGTCGCGGGCTTTGTGCCCGTCCTCATGAAGAGATTTCAATAACTCTTCCTCGGTTCGAGGAATTATTGAACACTGATCCAAGTTGAGAATACTAGCTCGCTCCACTTCATTTGCGTTAGATTTTTCCCAGATATCATGTGTAATTTTCAGAATTTCATTTTCTGGAGGTATGTGTTCTTCGATTTTCTGAATATTTCCTGCTCCGTCTTTTTTGATAGTTATTGTGCCATTTTTCTCCAATGTCGGAAGAATCGTCATTCTAAGCTGTGTGGGCAAGACTCCTACAGGGGTCGCCATCGCTGAAAAAGTGCGAAAACTGTCAATAACCTCCATTCCTCGAATTCTAGCCATTATTCTTGCGCATTGGCCAGCGAGTATGGTTGCGTCGTAAAATGAAAGATAGTCTCCAGTAAATTCTTGGAGGTGCTTCTGAGTGTCTACGATCCACGTAGCGGCACGTTCTTTGTTCAATTTCCACCCTCCGATACCAGATGCTATTATGTTTATGAGACAAATAAGTTATGCGTAAGGCTTCTTGAACCAATGCCTTTAGTAACGCTGTACGAGCATTAAGACATTTCTTGTTGCTTAAAATTGTGGCGACAAGAAGAATATGCATGAGTTTTAGAAAAAAAGGTATTTGAAGGTGATGACTCCACTTTGCTGAGGGCTCAAATCAACTTACAGCTACATGACATAAACTCAGGTCTTGTTTCAAAAGAAAAATTACAGGAACAATCCACAAAAAAGAAA
>CAYGYP010000145.1:0-5298 GCA_964354115.1 uncultured Candidatus Bathyarchaeia archaeon
TCGACGAGAAAGTCGAAGAGGCCCTTTTCTCCCATGCCGTAGACTTCGCTTCCGCAGCAGCCTTCCTCGTCCCCGAAGACGCCGAAGTCTAAACCTGCCTTCTCGAAGCATTTCACTAGGCTTTTGGACACGTTTTGCACTCTAGGATCGTAGGCTGAGGTGCAGCCGACAAAGAATAGGGTGTCTGCGCCTTGGCTTATGTGTTTGACGTTTAGGCCTTGACTCCATTCTGAGCGCTTATTACGCATTCTTCCCCACGGGTTGCCGTTTTTGAAGATGCTTTCTAACGCGTCGCGTATGGTTGGAGCAATCTGTCCTTCTTCTACTGCCATGCCGCGAATGTCAATCAAGAACTCGTAAGGATTCAGATCTTTAGGGCAACGCACACCGCACGTGGAGCATGTAGTGCAGCTCCAAAGCTCATTCTGTGGATGTACCGTGAGCTTCCCGAACGTGGCGACCTCGCGCATGTACTTTCTAACGTTCAAGTTGGCCTTTTTTGCTACCGGACAACTTCCAGTGCAGGTTCCACACTGGATGCATTCGAGGAGTTTGTGTTTCTGGGCAAGCTCTTGAGCATTCATTTTTTTCCATCGCTTTTTAGTGGAATGGGAGCATAAGGTTATTAAAGCGTTTTCCCGTGAATCAATTAAAACGTATCATGGAAGTCGGAGACCGCTATTCATGGAGAAGAAGCAGCCTAGAATCGGAATCTTCGTCTGCGAATGCGGTGGCAACATAGGCGAGGTTGTGGACGTTAAGACCATAGTCGACGCGGTTAAGAACTGGCCTGACGTTGCTGTTGCCAAGTTTCACAAGTATTTATGCTCCAAGCCTGCCCAGGAGATTATTGCTGATTCCATCAAGAAGGAGAATTTGAACCGTGTCGTGGTTGCAAGCTGCACCCCCCGCATGCATTTGACGACTTTTCAGAGTGTTCTCGAGAGGGCGGGCCTGAACCCGTTTATGCTTGAGTTTGTGAACATTAGGGAGCAGGATTCATGGATTTTGGGTCCTCATCCTTCTGCCGAGGCAACGAAGAAGGCCATAAGTCTAATTCGTGGCGGGTACGAACGCAGTCGTGAACTTGAGCCTTTGCAGACTGTCAGCGAGAAGGGCTCAAGGGAGATCCTGATTGTCGGCGGTGGAATTGCAGGGATAACTGCTGCATTAGAACTTGGATATTTGGGCTACAAGGTTCACTTGGTTGAGCGCAAGTCGAGCATCGGCGGCAACATGGCAAAGCTCACGAAAGTCTTTCCAACTTTAGATTGTGCACAGTGCATTCTTACTCCGAGAATGGCTGAAGTTGGAAGAAATCCTAATGTGGCCCTGTACAGTTACGCTGAGGTTCAGGAGGTCAGTGGGCGTCCTGGAAACTACGATGTCAAAGTGTTTATGAAGCCCCGCGGCGTAGATCTTCAGAAGTGTCGGAACTGCGGCGTTTGTGCCAAAGTTTGCCCAGTTGTAGTGCTTGACGAGTTTAACGAGGGCCTGGCCCAACGCAAAGCCGCATACCAAGAATTTCCGCAGGCTGTTCCATCTGCATATACGATTGACTTCCAAGCTTGCACCAAATGCAGAAAATGCGAGCAGCTCTGCCCGGCGAAAGCAATAACGATTGATGATAAGGGCATGACCGTGGCCTTGCACGTTGGCGGGATCATTATTGCCACAGGTTACGAGTTGTTTGATGCGAAGAAGCTGGAAACCTATGGGTACGGCACTTACAAAGACGTTATCACAATGATGGAGCTGGAGCGACTTGTTTCAGCCACGGGTCCAACGGGCGGGTACGTGAAACGTGCAGATGGCACAGATGTTAAAAGGATGGCGATCCTGCTTTGCGCAGGCTCGCGCGACAAAAACTACGTTCCATACTGCAGCAGAATTTGCTGCATGTACGCGTTGAAGCAGGCTTTTGTGCTGAAGAAAATGTTGGGTATAGATGTTACTATTTACTACACGGACATACGTGCCACAGGCAAAGGCTATGAGGACCTATACTGGCGCGATCAAGAAGCTGGCGTCAGTTTCATTCGTGGCAAGGTAGCAGAGGTCTATAGGGATGCCAAGACAAACAAGCTGGTGGTTGTGGCAGAGGATTCATTGTCAGGCGAGTTGACGAATGAGGAGTTTGATCTTGTCGGTTTGGCAACGCCTATGGTTCCCCCTGCCGGATTGAAGGAACTCGCGGACAAAATGAAGGTAGCTACAGGTGAAGACGGCTTCATCACAGAGAAGCATCCGAAACTTGATCCAGTTGACTCTCTAGTCGCAGGCATTTTCGCATGCGGTTGCGCTCTTAGTCCCAAAGACGTGCGGGACACAGTTTCCGATGGTTTGGGTGCAGCGGCCAAGGCGGCGCTGTTCCTGAAAAGCGATTATGTTACGACCAGTCCCGAGAAGGCTTTCGTAATTGCGGATCTGTGCAATGGTTGCCAAGCATGTGTGCCCCTTTGCCCCGCAAACGCGATTAGCATGCAGAATGGGAAGGCTGTGATTAATCCGTTCATGTGCACGGGCTGCGGTGCATGCATCCCTGTCTGTCCTCAAGAAGCTATCGATTTCAAGAATGCCACGTTGAAGCAAGTCTTGTCTCAGATGCGTGGAGTGCTCACCGACAAAGATCCGGCCGAGGTTCGAATTCTGGCTTTTGTGGACAAGAATGTGGGTTATACGGGCATGGACTTCCTAGGTTTAGACAGAGCGAAGTATCCCGAGAACATCAGGATTGTGCCTGTCCCTACCACGGCCATTCTTGGAAAGAAACTTCTGCTAAGCGCATTTGCATACGGTGCGGACGGCGTGCTCGTAATAGAGGGTAGCGAGGAGATTGATGAACATTTCACAAAGAAGCGAATGATTGATGCGGGAAGAGAACTGGCGCAGTACGGTATCGAGAGCATGAGGGTACGATACAGCTACGTGCCCTTGCCTGTTTACAAGAAGGCCGCTGAACTGTTCACGATGTTCACTGACAGAATCAAGAAGTTCGGGCCCATCGCTGAAGAGAAACGAAACAACATCAAACAGAAACTCCAAATCTAGGCGTGCGGCATTACTAACTTCGTCTGGTTCTTCACGCGCGCCATCGAGCAAAATCTTTTTCCAAGTGGAAAAGGCTATAAGATCAAAAGAGAAATGCCGAAAATCCTAGGATCAAAAGGCAAATCCTTAACATTATATGTGCACTACGAACTCTTTTATGAACAGACGATTCTACTAGAACTGAAGTATCGAATGGAAGTGGTTACGTGACGAAGGTTGCGACAGGTAAGGGATTCGAGTTAGAACTGCCAACATCTTACGTGAAGATGAAGGAAGAAGCTGAAAATACGATTTCTGAGCTAGTGTCAGGAAAGCCTAAGGCGCGAAAGATTTGGACATTGTTGAGGGAAGATGTAGAAGCTAAGGCAGATTGGGACATGGCAAACTACATCGCCGTTGCGAAGCTGAAGTATAATGATCATGGAGAAATTCATGCAAAAATCGTGGCGGCAAACGCGCTTAAGATGCTGAAGCTTCTTCTCGATAATGGCGTGCCAACTAGCGTGATGAAGGAAAAAGCTGGCGATGAAGACGATGTTTACCTCATAGTCCTTGCGGCAGCGCTCCTCCACGACATCGGGAATCAGGTCCACCGTGAGAACCACAACGTTTCAGGCGTTTACTTAGCTATACCCCTACTGAATAGGCTTTTGCCGAAAATCTACAAGGACGAGGAAATCATGTACGAAATGAGGGGGCATATACTTCATTGCATATACTCACATGAATTCGAAATATTAGACTTGACCGAAGAGTCTGCCTTGGTTGGTATTGCTGATGGAACAGACATGACTAAAGGTCGTGGAAGACTGGCTTTTGACAAAGGAAATGTCAACATTCACACAGTCTCGGCCCTCAGCATCGAAAAAGTTGAGATCAAACAAGGAGAAGACGTGCCTGTGCAAATACTGATACAACTGAACAACAGCGCAGGGGTCTTTCAGATACAAGAAACGCTTGGCAAGAAAATCGTCGGTGGACCGCTTGAAGATTATTGTGAAATTATTGCCGTTGCTAAACCTGATAAGCCGTTGAAAGACAAGAGAATAGTTCATCGAATAGTCATCAAAGGAAAGAAAATGCAAGCCGTCTGACCATGAATATTTCAGAGTTGCCATAGACTAGTATTTGACCTCTGCCGCGCGCGATCACCAATGCCAACGATAAGATCCAAAATATAGCGTGTGCGCTAAGCTAATGAACCCGCATGTCGCCAAATACGTTCGAGCACACTGTCAGGTCTGAAAAGCTGGCACATCCGCTTACGACAATGCTTAAATTATCAGACCAAGTTATTCAAACGCAAGTTACCCAGTAATGGTGTTGGCATGTCGTTTTTCAAAAGGCTTAAACAAGGTTTGACATCACCTAAGGCAAGAATCTCGCTGCAGTTCAGCAAAAGTAGTTTTGCCTTGGGCGAAAATGCTGATGGATCCGTAAATGTAACCTCAGACGAGGAGTTTGACGCTAAAGAAATACGATGCGAAATCCAATGTGTTGAAGAGGCAAGAAGGGTTAGGCCAGTATATGACGCGGTAGCTAAGCGTGAGGTCCTAAGAGAAGGCTGGGAGTCTGCAACGCTATATTCCGCAAGACCTACAATGGCAGGCCCACTGCACATAACCCAGGGCTTCTCGCAAACTTACCAGTGTAGCATAAACATCCCCGCAGGTGCAAAACCCACCTTCCAAAGCATCGACTCAAAAACCACATGGACCACTAAAGCAGTGATTGCCATTGAAGGAAGACCGGACGTAACAAGTTCAATAATCGAGTTGCAAGTAACGGCGCCAAGCGCTGCCCCTATTATCAAGGAAAAAGAGATTATCCGCGAAGTCGTAATGATACCGTGTAAATACTGCGGAGCTCTGATGCAGCAAACAGATACTACTTGCCCGCATTGCGGAGCAAAAAGAACCGCATAATCAATTCATGGACCCTTTCCGCCTTTTCTTCGGAACGCCAATAAGGCCTCAACCTGCAGATTTCGAGTAAAACGTGAACACGTAGATTGAACGACGTTGCGACTATTGGAATTGTAGCGTTGCGCAGAAGGAAACCTGCAGTAAAGCAGCCTTCTCTTCAAACACTACAACCGCCTCCTCCCCCGCCGCCTCCCGTCTAGCTGACCGTGTATACACTAAGCATTCAAGACAATCGCACTACCGCAGAGCTATGTCTAGAACGTGCAGCAACGAGCAAAAGTTATATGAAATTGTGTGTGAGACAACCTCGATATTCAGGAGA
>CAYGYP010000146.1:0-5269 GCA_964354115.1 uncultured Candidatus Bathyarchaeia archaeon
CGCGTTTCCTCAGCTTGCAGAGCCCTCTTTTCTTCAATCTTCTGCAAGCGCGTAACCATTTTTTCCGCCTTTACGATTTCCTCGTTTAAGCCAGTCAAGTTCAGGTCAAACTTGAACAGGGCATGTAATATCTCCAACACGCTCTTGGCGGCCTCTGGGTCCGGCAGATACCCTCGGGTTTCGCCCAGCAGGCAAAGAGCTTCGACCTTTCTGAAATGTGCCATGCCCAACACTAGGCCGGCAGTGCCCACGATCGGGCTTCCCGTGGGGCTGATCACAGCGCCGGCCCGTATGGCTCTGTCTAGAAGCTCCTTGTTTGTTGCTGCCGCCACAACTTTGGGTTTGTCCCTAGTTTCCATTCGATATCCGCCTATCGTCACAATCATCTTCACGTTATGTTTCTCCGCGAAATCCAGCAGGTGATCTGATATCTCATACTGCCCCTCAATCGTCTGCGCCTGACTGTCACCCGTGAAGAACACTAGATCGCTCTTCTCATTCTTGCTCTTCCAATAGTAGAATCTTCCGCTGAGAAGTCTGACGCTGCCTTTCTTGCTCACAAGAACGAAATATGGGAAATGCGGTGAATAGAGGCTGGCGAATTTCTCGGCCTTCAACTGTTTGACCAAGTATCGTATGGCGATTTTGCCGACCAGGCCTAGGCCAGGAAGCCCTTCGATCAGAATTGGATTATCGAGCTCGACGCTTGCAGTTTCTTTGATGAAGGTTTCCTTCACTTTTTTGGACCCTCCCACTTCAGGCGCATTCTATACTTGAGGTATTTGTCGTCTGGAGAGAATTTAGGCGGATGCGGAATTCGAGTCTTTCCTCCGCAATGTGGACACGAGTCCTTCGTCAACGTGTAACTTCTGCATTTCTCACATCTTCTCAGAAGCCAAACCACTACTTTTCCCTTCTGAAAACTCCGTGCCCGCCTGCCTTAGTAACATTCGAAACGATGTTTTCGGCCACCTTTTGCAAAACGTCTTCTCCATTTTTGTAGTTGTCCGCCAGAACTTCTACGCGGTATTTGGGAGCAGCAACTACATAGAAGCGCAGTTTGGCGTTTTTGGATTTTTCGGCTTTTTTCGCGTTCAAGAAGGCTTCTTTGATGATTTTGACACCGTTTGGTTTCATGCAGCTGACTTCAACGATGCCTTTTACCTTCACCATTGGAACATGTATTCTTTCCTGTGCAACCGTTACGAAAGCGTTTGCGAGTTCCTCAGATACGCCGATCTTGGTCAGAACCTCTGGTCCTTCTTTGACAGCTCTTTCAAACCCCTCATACAAGCTGTACTCTTCCTCAATAGCTGCGCCGGCCTTTTCATAAACCTGCTCAGGCGATAAACCAGTCTTGTCGGCGACACTCCGAAGGAGGCCTTCAGCTTTCCGTTCCTTTTTCCAAGCCATCATCTTCTCGATTTTCTCTCTCTTCGTGACCCTTCTAAGAGACAAATCTATGTGCCGCTTTTCCACGTCCACGCGCAGGACTTTCAGAACAGCTTTTTGGCCTTCCCTTACGAAGTCACGGATGTTTCGAATCCATGATGAGGATATTTCGGAAACGTGCAATAATCCTTGTTTATCATACTCGTCCAGTTTTGCATAGGCGCCATAATCAGTAACGTTCTGTATTGTGGCGATTACCAAATCACCAGCTTCAGGCCATTCCTGCTTGGCTCGAACCGTCATCGCCGCGTCCATCCCTATTCGAAAATTGCTACTATTTCACCCTTGATTTTAGCCTTTCCACCAGAAGGTTCTGCCAATTCAGTTCCGCAGACGTTGCAGTTAACCTTGTTTACCGCGCTACTAAAGATTGTTTGCTCATTGCCACATTTTAGGCACTTCACGCGCACGAAACTGCTTCTGGGCCTTGGAATAAGCTTTTCCCATTCTGACATAACATAAACCTCCATGCTTAAGCAATAACCAATTTCCTTAATCGTATACCGTCCTTATGTCTTGTGTAACCGCAGATCTTACACTTCAGCTTCAGAGTCTGTTTCTTAGTCGTCTTTGAAAACTCTCTCTGAAGCGGATATTTCTGCCCACCATACCCGCGTTTTTCCCGCTCATGGTGGCGTTCCCCTTTGGCTAGGGCCCTTCGTTTTCCGGCCTTGTAAAGAGAGATCGAATGAACTTGGTGCTTCTTACACTTTGAACAGTAAGTCGTGACTTCCTTCGGAACATTCAATTCTACCACTACCGGTCTTCCATAGAAAAGACAACCATGTTCTTATACTTTTTCGCTATCCTTTCAGAATGTTGATTTGCATCAACTCTAGGCCAAACTGCTAGAGCAGATAATAGGCCACATTTTCTCGATTTCCGCCAAATCTTTATATCGCATGCAAATACTAGGGACTGCTCATGCAGAATATCGCAAGAGCAATCCATAACAAGATAGATATCCTAATGAAGATCCTGCCTATTCTCGCGTTCCTGATACCCATGCTCATGCTGTATTTTCTGGATCCGCCTTCTTTCGAAGCAACATGGAAAGGCAGAACGTTCTACATTTTCTTTATTTGGTTGGCATCTTTGGAAATCATCATGAGCTGGGAGAAACTTGCGCCTAAAGTGAAAAAACTAGCATCTGCAAGAAACGCCATGTTCATAATTGCACTCCTACTTCCCACAGCATATGTGGTCGTTTCCAGCTATGGAGGAGTAAACACTGCGATAGCAGAGTGGGCTCATGCGAACAGCATTGCCTGGTACAACTGGATGCCACTTTCGACAGAATACTTGGTCTTGGCAACGCTCTTTGCTCTATTGATGTGGTCTGAGTATGGATCTGCAGGTCTGAAGGACTCCGCAATTTCATCGTTGTTTCTGGCAACAATCGGAATCATATACACGATAGACAATCTATACCCCTACGCAAGTTTCACACCATTTCAAGTTCTCGTCCCTGCAACATCCACACTTGCAGCCAACTTTTTGAGCCTGATGGGCTATAGAACAAGCTTCTTGAACTCGCAGATTCCAGGCGCGCCACTTCTGCAAGTTCAGAGTGGAAATGGTGTGAGTACGGCACTCAGCATAGCGTGGCCGTGCTCGGGCGTTGAGAGCCTCCTGATCTACACTGTGACAATTCTCTTGTTTCTGAAGAGAAGCACAGTTACTTGGACACGGAGAATAATCTATTTTGCCATTGGCGCCATTGTGACCTATTTCATTAACATCTTAAGAATAGCCACTATCTTCATCATTCAAATAAACACTGGCGGAGGAAACACACTCACCCCTCAGGCAGAAGAATTCCATAGTCTTTATGGTCAACTCTACTCTATCGCGTGGATACTATCCTACCCTTTGATAATAGTGGGAAGCCAACTCCTTTGGAGTAAAGTTAAGAACTGGAGAGATGGAAGAAACCTTCGAGCCCAAGTGATTTCTCCCCCATCGCTACCTAGTTGACTTCGATCTTTTCAGCCAAGTGTTGTTTGGCTAGGATCTTTGCGTTGTCCAGTGGCAGGGATGCAACGTCTTCAGCTTGGAATGGTCCATAGGGTTTCATGTCGGCGCCGATTATTGCTGGAACATGCGTTGTGAAGCGCAGAACTGCCATCTTACGTTCTTGCCTGACTTCAACCTTAGGGTTGCGTCCTTGAAGAACCTCTTTGGCCAGACTTTGGAATGCTTCTGAAAATGTGGAAGCGCTTGCGAAGATCTTTTCCTCGTCACCTGTCAAGACGTCAGGGGGCGCCTTCTCTCCCTTGTTAGCTTTCTTGATCATTTTTGTGTAACGAGCACGGGTCAATTCTTGAATCATACGCTTAGCGTTCTGCGTCTCTTTCTTGAGAAGGCTTGCCTTTGCACTTCTTTTATCGAGCATTCTGGCCTCTTCTGCCAGTTTCTTGACATAATCAGCAGTTTTGAGGTAGAAATCGGAGGGAAGTTTTGTCAACTCATCATTTTCAAGCTCTTGCTTCCAAGTCTTGTACAACTCATCATACATCCTACTCTGCTACCTCCGCTCTTTTCTTACAAATAAGGAGGACAGCCGCTGCCGTAGGCAGCTCCACCTTCTGATTCTTGTAGGGACCAAAAGTCTCGTCACCAAGCCTAAATTCCGGCGCCTCTGACACCAAGACACACGCAGTTCCCCTCTTAAAGGCTACTGCGCTCTTGAGCGGGTCAAAAGCTTCAATGCCTGAAATCGGACACTCAACCTTCTTCAAACCTGTTTTTCCATGCAAGGCCCCGACGAGTCTGATCAGTCGATGTATGTCCGTCGTAACAACCGTATCTACTTTGGCAGACGCGGAATCTACGCAAGAATCAACTATTCTCTTCCACGTTTCAAAGCCCACTCCTTTCACCGCTCGGTATGGCCCCACATCATCCCAGCCCTTCAAGATCGCCTCTCTTTTTTGAATGATGGCCTCAGCAAGATTTTTCTTCAGCCCTAGTCTCGAGTAGTCATCCTGTCGGCCTTTAAGGATGAAACCGTACATGTATCTCGCGATTCGCCCGCGCCAACCCGAATCACCTAAACGAGGCGCAGTCGGGAAACTCGGCTTGCTCGGGCCTCTTCTGTCTAAGCTGCCAAAACCCATGTCTAAACCCAAAGCGCATACGTAGTCTACAATCTCTTTTCGCGCAACAACATCAAGCGTTCGGATCACGTCGCTTTCAACGTGAACATGATAGCCACGATGGCCTGAAAAGAAAGCATGCATATCTTTTTCGGAAAGACCAAAATCCTTCAGCAACATATCTAGAAGTTTAACAGTCTCATCTTTCGCGGATTTCAGGCAGTCTTCGCAGGACCAGGTCTTCACATCGAATTTTTGTCCATCACATATTGGACACTCTTCGGGCACGAGACCTTTCCCATCAAAGCCACATCCGCCGCAAGTCCAAGCGTCATGAACCTTACCGCAAGACGTTGTGATATGATCAGCGTCAATGTCAAAAATCAAATCTGCGCCCAGCCAACCCTTCTTATCCATCTCAGCCCCGGGGCTTTCGTAATATGCACATGAAAAATAGGCATCAGAAGGAATGCGAGTCCGCATAAATGCCTTCAATTCCTCCCCTTTGCCAAAGCAATTATGCCGCAGCATTTGCCCTTCAAACAGGGCGAAGCCGAATTCACGTCTTTCCATAAACGAAGGCAATAAGACGGAAGACTGGTTTTCTTGGTAATACTGCGCAAATTTTTCTTTGATGAACGTTAACGAAGGTAGAATCACTCAGTTCAACCTTCAAAGAGGAATATTCAAAGAATCTAATAAGACTTGATCACCTATGG
>CAYGYP010000147.1:0-5219 GCA_964354115.1 uncultured Candidatus Bathyarchaeia archaeon
TTGTGTCGGAGCCCCCAGGCGGCGGGTAGCGAAGCCAGTGGCCGGTGCAGATACGCTGTCGTATAATCCGTCTGGTCCCCAGAACAGCGTTCGAATGTACCGTAGCTGGTCCCCCAGCAGGGGCCGCTGGAGCTGACGCCGGAAAGATGCGGCCTGAGACAACACGGAGCATTCCCGGCAGAACCCTGGAGATGATGGCCTATGCCCCCCGGTACCACCGCTGGATCGTGGCGGCTTTCCAACGATATGTCCGCCCGCCGATCATTGAAGTGGGCTGCGGCCTGGGCTCGATAACCGAGCTGCTGCTGGAGTATGGCCCGGTCAAGGCCACCGACGTGGAAGATGACTACCTGAGGGCCGTCCATGAGAGGTTCCGGGGCCGCAGCGACCTGACAGTGGCACGGCTGGACCTGCGGGACATGACAGGCTGGGAGGGCGCCGACTTTGCGACCGCCGTCTCTGTGAACGTCTTGGAGCACATCGAGGATGATCGGGCCGCGCTGGCAGGGATCTACGGTCTGTTGTCGCCCGGCGGCCACCTGGCGCTCCAGGTACCGGCCCTGCCCGCCCTCTTTGGGCCCACGGACATTAACCAGGGGCACCTCCGCCGTTACACGAAGCGTGAGCTCGCGTCCAAACTTGAGGAAGCAGGATTCGAGGTGCGGGAGATCTACTACAAGAACATGTTCGGGCTGGCCGGCTGGTTCGTAAACTGCCGCTTGCTGAGGAGAAGCATCCTTCCCCAGAGGCAGGTGCGCATCTTCGACTACCTGGTGCCCGCGTTCGCGCTCATGGAGAAGTTTGTCCCCCGTCCCTTCGGTATGTCCCTGGTGGCCGTGGGCCGGAAGCCGTCATGAAGCTTTCCATCGTTATGCCCGTCTACAACGAGCGGGCAACCATCGAGGAGATCGTCGACCAGGTGCGGGCCGTAGACGTGGGAATGGAGCGCGAGCTCGTCATCGTCGACGATGCGTCGACGGACGGCACCCGCGAGCTGCTGGCGCAGCGCTTCTCGGCTGACTCGGTCGTTCGCGTCTTCATGCACGAGAGGAATCGGGGCAAGGGGGCTGCCGTCCGCACGGGCATTGAGCAGGCCACAGGCGACGTGGTGCTGATTCAGGACGCGGACTTGGAGTACGACCCCAACGACTACCGGGAGCTCCTAAGGCCCATCGTGGAGGAGCAGGCGCAGGTGGTCTATGGGTCTCGCTTCCTCGGCCGTCGTTACAGGCTGCTCGGCCGGGAGCGGGTGGCCTTTCCCGTTCACTATCTGGGGAACCGGTTCCTGAACGTGCTTACCAATCTCCTCTACCGTTCTTCCCTGACGGACATGGAGACCTGCTACAAAGCCATCGCCAGGCCCGTGTTGCAGGGGCTTGACCTCCGCGCCAATAAGTTCGATTTTGAACCGGAGGTAACGGCGAAGATTCTGAGGCGGGGCCACCGCATTACTGAGGTTCCTATTCGCTACCGGCCTCGCACCTATCAGGAGGGGAAGAAGATATCCTGGCGCGACGGTGCCAGAGCCGTTTGGACTCTCCTCAAGTATCGCTTCGTCGACTAGGCGTGCCAAGAGAAGCAGGCGCCTGGGGCATGTCCGGCAGGTTGCGCACGGCCGCTGTGGGCTCCCGCCGAGTCGTTCCTGCCGTGAGAGCCGGCGTTCTGTGGCTGCTGGTACGCTGGCGCTTCTGGTGGGTAGCGGCGGCCATCAACGCCCTCCTCCTGGTGGCCTTCTTCTGGAGCCGACCCGGCAGCACCACCACCCTCCGCTTGGAGGTCGTCGGCAGCGACTTTCGGGCCTACGTGGACGGCAAGCTTCACGGCCAGGCCTCCTACGACGACTATCCCGCAGGCGGCATCGGCCTCCAGCTATCCGCGGCGAACGGCATACCCTCTTTGCCCGGCCCATCCAAGCTGAAGTCGGTGAGGGTGACCGACGCTGTCAGCGGCGCCGTCTTGTTCCAGGACTCCTTCGAGGGGGAGGATGCCGGCCCTTGGGTGGCCAGCCAGGGGAAGTGGGTCCGCCGGGGTGGCGCCTACTGGAGTCCCACGGGGGGAATGGCCACCACAGGCTACCAGCCCTGGCGCGACTACGTGCTGGAAGCCACCTTCTCCAACCTCACCCAGACCGACTTCTTCGTGCGTGTGCAGGACAACGGTGACGGCGTTGTCTTCTCGTTCCGGCCCTACCGGAACTTCGACAGCGCCTTCTTCCTCCGGAAGGGCGGCTCCTTCACCGAGGCTGTGGGTGGTCGCACCGTTGAAGTGAGCAGCCTGGAGACGGTCCGCTCCATGCTGGGCACGGCCCTTCGTCCGTACCCTACCCTTGGCCTTCTGGCCCTCGGTGCGGTCCTGGTGATGGGCTTGTCGCGCCTTGTGAGGCAGGACCGGCGCCTGGCCCGGATAGGGCGCTGGCTAGCCCGTCGATTGGCGGAGCCCGTGGCTTGGGGGGCAGCCGTCGCTGCCTTCAGTATTCTTCTCTATCTGAACTACGTCGTGGGCGACCACATGCCCCACGTACCCGACTCCGTGGCCTACCTCTTTCAGGCCAGGATCTTCGCCTCCTTCCACCTCTTCGCCAGAGCGCCGGAGTTGGGGGAGCACTTCGCGTTTCCGGGGTCCGTTATCCAGTACGCCGGGCGCTGGTTTAGCCAGTACCCGTTCGGGCATCCTCTAGCCCTGGCCGTGGGCGTGAGGTTTGGCGCACCTTGGCTGATCCCGCCCCTGCTGGGGGCCCTGACAGTTCTCCTAGTGTATCGCGTGGGGAGCCATGTCTACGGCACGGGCACAGGGCTGCTGGCCGCCGCCCTGATGCTGCTATCTCCCTTCTTCCAGATGACGGCCAGCAACTTCATGTCTCACAACACGGCCGCCTTCTACCTCATGGCCGGCACCTTCTTCTTCCTCCGTCCGACCGGTCGACCGGCGCTCTCCTGGTTCGTGAGCGGTGTATTTCTAGGGCTTCTCCTCAACACCCGACCTCTAACGGCAGCGGGCGTCCTGGTGCCGTTCGCGCTTTGGTCTGCCTACGACTTCTGGAAGGCCTCGGACAGGCGGGCCTTCTTCCGACAGGCGCTGGCCCTGGCGGCCGGGTTCGGGCTGCTGCTGTGTCTCTATTTCCTCTACAACCGGGCCCTCACTGGGAGCTTTACGAGGCCACCCTACGCTCTTGGCGGCACCTTCACGCGCGAGACCCTGGGCTTCTTTGGCCGCCACTCCCTCGCCGCAGGACTGATGAACGATCAGACCAACCTTTCGCTGCTGGTGTTGGTGCTCAACGGCTGGCCTCTATCTATCGGCCTCCTCTTTGTGCTTCTGCCCTTCATCCTGGGAAGCCGTCACAGCTGGGACTACTTCTTCCTGACTGGGGCCATTCTCATTGCCGCCGCCTGGACGACCTACGAAGGCGTTTTCATCATGCACGGGCCACGCTTCTGGTACGAGATGGTGCCTTTCTTGATGCTGCTGAGCGCCCGCGGTGTGCAGTGCCTTGTCACCTTTGTCGGGGATGTCGCGTCCTGGCTGGGGGCGCGGATCCACCTCCTATGGGGGCTGGAGTCGCGGGCTGCGGCGGGCCTGGCTGCCTACGGGCTGGTGGCCGTCCTCCTGGCCTACAGCGTCCACGGCTGGATGCTGGGCAAGCACGACGCCTGGCCGTACATCGAATATGTTCCCCGGAAGGTCTCGGAGCTCAAGGACTTCAACTCAGCCAACCCCGGGCTCTTAGAGGAGGTAAAGCGCCAGCACCTGCACAACGCCCTGGTCTTTGTCCGCGAGTGTTCGCAGTGGTGGTGCTACGGTACCGTCTTCTGGAAGAACTCGCCGGACCTCAACGGCGACATCGTTTACGCCCGTGACCTGGGGCCCGAGAAGAACGCGGCCCTCATCGCCCGCTACCCAGGCCGCAACGTCTACCTGGCCGACTACGACCGCAGAACCGTCGAGCCCTACGCCGAGCGCGCCCCGGCGCTCCCCTCGCCTACCCCTGGCCCCAAGCCCAAGCCCACCCCGACATCGCCCTCGGCTACCTCTGTGCCCAAGCCCACGCCCACTGAAGACTCCGCCGCGCGCGCCGAGCGCGACGCCCGCCGGCAGGAAGACCTGAAACGCATCGGTGACGCTCTTGAGGAATACCGGGCCCGGTTCGGCTCCTACCCGTCAAGCGGTGGCGGGTTCCAGACCCTCTGCGCCTATGTTAGCTTGGATGCCGGCTGCGCCCTGCTGGACGTGGTGCCGGCTATTCCCCAGGATCCGCTGGGCGACCCGCTCAAGAACGGCTACTGGTACGCCTCCGACGGCGAGAGGTTCACAATTCTTGCCATCCGGGAGGGCGAGGGGCCCTCGAACCTGTCAGCCTGTTACTTCTACTACCCTGGCGCCTCGGATCCCAGGGTGGGGCTGTGCCTCTCGGGAGGTGCGCCGCTGGGCGGGCCGACTCAGGGCCCGAGTGCCGGCCCGTAGGCGCAGCCCGGGCTGACTGCAGGGCACTGCTGTCCACCAAGGGGCATGGCCAGCCGGGGTTGAGGGACTCTCTTCACCGGAAGCGGTGCCGGCCCTATACTCTGCGCGACGCTCGCTTCGCCGGACAGGAGTAGGCTCGCCAGCATGGAGCAGGTCCTCATAGCTATGGCGGGAGCGATGCTGGTCCTGGAGGCCATGCGCAGCCCCCGCCCGCGCTCCCGCTTCGTCCTGATCGGCGGGCTGGTCCTCACGTTCTACGCGCAACACCGGCTCCTTGGTGGCGACATCGAGGCGGGTAGGGCTATCTACCTGGCCGGTGCCGCTCTTCTCCTCGGCTACGTAATCGCGTCTCGCTGGCGGGCTGACACAGCGCTGGCCCCCGGGCGGTGGCTGGGCTTCCGGCGCTGGGAGATTCTCGCATTCCTGGGTGTGCTGGTCATCGCGGGCGCTTTCCGCTTCTGGCGCATCGGCGCCTACCCCTACGGCATCGAGGGCGATGAGAACTCGTGGAGCATCGAGTCGCTCTTCATGGCCCAATCGGGCGAGCACGCCCGCTTCGCCGGGCTCCACTGGTACTGCGTGCCGATGTCGTTCCTTATGGAGCGGCCCTTCTTCTGGCTGTTCGGCTACGATTTCATGTCGCCTCGCTACGAGGTCGCCTTCTTTAGCTTCATCTCCATGATCCCGTTCTACCTGACAGCCCGACGTCTGGGGGGCGCCTGGGTCGGGCTGGTCGCGGCTCTTCTCCTGGCGGTCTC
>CAYGYP010000148.1:0-5215 GCA_964354115.1 uncultured Candidatus Bathyarchaeia archaeon
ACAGCGGTTGTCTGGACAAGAGGTACTTGGGTACAGACAAGCTACGAAAACTACGACCTTGTAGTTGTTGGAATAGTCGAGGAAGAAAATAAGACACTGGGTTTAGTCAATTATACCGACGCCAGCACAAGCAATACCACAAATGCAAACGGTTCAGCGTTTTCGCCGACGGGGCCGAGCGGCAGTCCCGGTACCGTTGACAGCAGATGGCACGAATACACAGGATACGGCAACGGAGGAAGCTGTTATACGGCAGGTGACGGCGGGGTCGAAAACGTTCCTACGATAAAGACCACCATAAGCGGTCTGGCAGACGGGACGTACGATGTGTTCGCATATTTCTGGAGCGACCCGAACCTTGACTGGGGCATAAGGGGCGGCTTCGATCCATGTGATGCAAATTATATGCTGTGCTTCAGCAAACAATCCGCTCAACACGCAGAGGCATCGCAATTCTCCGGCTCTGTCACGGTTACGAGCACTGGAGTCCATCTGCTTTACCAGGTTTATATCGGCCGCAAGGCAGTGAGCGGAGGCAGTTCGGTTGTTGTTTATCTTGATAATTATGACAGCACTTATACCGGCAATAAACCTGCCCGCACGACGTATGACGGCATTGGAGTGGCCCTTGTGATACCGAAAAACGGCGACCTGAACGGGGACGGAAAGGTAAATCTGAAAGATATAGCAGTGCTTGGTCAAAAGTGGCTGACGATTTACGGTATGGATACACTGGCCGATATCGCCGATAACTGGCTGTATGGGACTTAAAAGCCCATAAAAGGGCACCCAGCGCGATAGCGATGATTTTTGAAACTGGCGGCTACTGTGAAGGCAGCCGCCAGTTGTTTTAAATAAACTTTCTTTTCAATCAATCCTTCGCTAAAGCTACGCAAACGGAAAAAAATCCTTGCTATCCTCCGGCAAATCATATATAATCGCTAAAAATAACCGATATACAATTGCTGAACGACCAATAAGGAGGTAAAACGATGAAAAGTGTAACATACTCATGGGGGGTTGTTGTTTTTCTAACAATCTTACTAACTGTAATGTGTCTGAGCCAGCCGGCGTTCAGCGCTGACCGTGTAGCGGGCAATATGATGCTGATAAACGATAACGGTGGGTGGTGCTGGTATCAGGACGATAAGATTATTTATGACCCTACTGCCGGCAATATTATAACCAGCACGTCCGCGCATGGTAATGGCTTTGGCGGAGTCGGGGGAGCAAGATCCGGTGATGTAGATGCCACTACATTTCACATAGACACGGGCAAGCGGACGCGAGCGCTTATGGCTGAACGGGGCAACGATGACCATAATATGGGCGGGTTGTGGATACGGCCTGACGGCAGGTATCTGCATTTGTATTGCCCGCATTACAGCCCCTCTACAACCTACTATCGTCTGGCCACCAATCCGAATAACGGAAGCGCGTGGGACCCAGAGCAATCCTACAACTGGACGACTATCGGCGGTCCGAGCGGCGGGGGCAATCTTACTTATACTAATCTTCATTATCTCTCGGCTGAGGGGACGGGCCAAGGCCGATTGTATAATATCGTGCGCTGGAACAGTTCAAGACCTAATATTTCTTACTCGGACAACAACGGCGTGGATTGGCACTATGCGGGGAAACTTTCTGAGGCCGTGGGACCCTCGGGTTATTCCTACTATTATCACAAGTTCAGGAGCAACGGAGTTGACCGGATTGACTTTATTTGCACTGAGCAACATCCTCGTGACTACAATAACAGTGTCTATCACGGTTATATCAAGAACGGCAAGAGCTACAACTCTTTCGGAGTCGAAATGGATAATTCTATTTTCGACCAGACTGCTCCCGGCACAAATCTATTTACACCGGTATGGCTCACCACGACGCCGGCGGCCGATGTATGTCACACGGGGTGGACTAATGAGCTGGAGCTGGATAAAAATGGTTACCCTGTCTGTTTGTATCAGACCCGCTATGGCACAACCCCATGGGGTCAAAGCAGCGGCAATTGGGGTAACACCGGCTGCGCGGATCACCGCTTCTTCTACGGACGTTTTGATGGAACAAAGTGGACTTCCACGGAGCTATGCAAGATTGGAGTAGGACTCCATTGGGCTGAGCAGGATTACACCGGCATGGGATGTATACATCCTGACGACGCAAATCTGATTTATGTTTCGACAAATTATGACCCCGTTACCGACGTGAATATCGGCAAGCACGAGATATTCAAAGGGGTAACTTATGACAACGGCGCGACGTGGAACTGGACACAAATCACATTCGATTCGACGGTCGATAATATTCGTCCCGCTATACCCCAGTGGAACGCCAATAACACGGCGGTTTTCTGGGAGAGGGGCGACTTTCCGGTCCAAGGACAATTCGATATGGTGCTTGTGGGACTGGTTGAGGAACAAGAAGCGACGCTTGGTTTAGTCAGTTATACCGACGCCAGCACGAGTAATACCACGAATTCAGATGGTTCGGCGTTTTCGCCGACCGGGCCGAGCGGCAGTGCCGGTGCTGCTGATGGCCTGTGGCATCAATACACAGGATACGGCAACGGAGGAAGTTGTTTCACCGCAGGTGACGGCGGGACTGAGAACGTTCCGACGATAAAGACCACCGTAACTGGCCTGTCAGCCGGGACATACGATGTATTCGCATACTTCTGGTGCGACCCGAACGCTGACTGGGGCATAAGGGGCGGCTTTGAAACATCTGATTTGCTGTGCTTCAACAAGCAATCATCACAATTTGCCGATGCAACACAATTCTCCGGCTCTGTTACAGTTACGGGTACCGGCGTCCAGCTTTACCGTGTATATATCGGCCGCAAGGTAGTAAGCGAAGGCGGTTCGATTGTTGTTTATCTTGATAACTATGACAGTACTTTTTCCGGTAACGTACCGACCCGCACAACGTATGACGGTGTGGGAGTGGCCAGTATCAGCTATGTGGAAGACCTTTTGCCGCCTGAGCCGAACATTATGACATGGGCAGCAGTACCGACGGCGACGGGGCCGACGACGATTACGATGACGGCAACCACAGCCACAGATGATAGTCCTCCTGTGCAGTATTATTTCGAATGCACCACCGACGGCGATGCTAACAGCGATTGGCAAACAAGTCCGACATACGTGGCCACAGGTCTTACGCCGAGTACTTTGTATTCATTCAGGGTCATGGCACGCGACAGCTCCCCCGCCCAGAATGAGACGGATTGGTCGAGCACAGAATCGGCAACAACCTACCCGCCTGACACCACGCCGCCGACGCCTGACCCGATGGAATGGGCCTCGGTGCCGACAGCGACTGGGCCGACATCAATTACGATGACGGCAACGACCGCTACGGATGCCAATACCCCTCCCGTGCAGTATTACTTCGAATGCACCACTGACGGCAACAAAAGCAGCGGCTGGCAGGCAAACACGACATACGTGGCTACGGGTCTTAACGCAGGCACTCTGTATTCGTTCATGGTCGAGGCACGCGACAGCGCCCCTGCCCTTAATGAGACGGGCTGGTCGAGCACAGAATCCGCGACCACCGACCCGCCTGACACTGTGCCGCCGACGCCTGACCCAATGACGTGGTTAACAGTGCCGACGGCAACAGGGCCATATTCAATCACGATGACGGCGAATACCGCTACGGATGCTTGTAGTCCTCCTGTGCAGTATTACTTCGAATGCACGACTGACGGCAGCAAGACAAGCGGCTGGCAGGCGAGCGCGACTTATTCACCCAGCGGGCTGAATCCTTCAACTTCATATTCATTTAGGGCCAAGGCACGCGACAGTGCCCCCGCCCTTAATGAGACGGGTTGGTCGAGCACAGAATCGGCAACTACCCAGCCGCCCCCGACTGATATTGAAATCATCGGTTCTTGGGCGACGGAGGCAGACTTATCTCGTACGAAAGTAGACGGCACCAACCGCGCGTTGATATTTATTGCCCATGCTGAGGAAGAAGGCGTCATAAGTCTCAACTCCGTAACCTACGGTGGCCAGCCGATGACGAAAATCAACGATATAATAGTAGGCACGGGCTGGCGTGCATACGTCGTGGCGTATATCCTCGATGAAGCGGGCATAGCCGCAGCAACAAATGATACTTTCGTTCCCAGTTGGAGCACTACGCCGGACTTCGTCGCATATTCCAGTGTATTCCTTCAAAATGTTAACCAAACGGCTCTTATCGGAGCTTCTGCGAGTAATAGCACAGCAAGCAGCACTCCGAATCCAATCACGACTTCCGCGCTTGCCACAAATAACGGGGATATGGTTATTCTCGGCGCAACCTGCGGCAACAGCGGCTCGTATACACTACAAAATGGTTTCACCGAAGGGACCGATCAATCATTTGGCAGTACGGCGACAGGCGTAACCGGCTATAAATCCGCGACAGGCGCAAATGAAATACCGAGTGCACAGCATAACAATCAGAACCGTCAGGTAATAATTGGTTTCGTGGTCCAGTCGGGCGGCGCGGCTGATTTGCCTCCTGCGGCACCAACGGGTCTTGCGGCAACAGCGGGCAATGAGACGGTCTCGCTCAATTGGAACGACAACGCAGAAGCGGACCTCGATGGCTATAATGTTTACCGTTCGACGACCCAGGGAAGCGGCTACGGCAAATTGAATGTTGCCATTGTGAGCACCTCGGATTACATCGACAACACCGTTACCAACGGCATACCATATTACTATGTCGTAAAAGCGGTTGATGTCAACGGCCACGAGTCCGGTTATTCGAACGAAGCAACAGCAACGCCGGGGTATCAAACCTGCGAGGATGTTCAGGCCGGCGAAGACGGTCTCGAATCAGACCTTGATGGCGATTGTTATGTGAACTACTGGGACCTTGAGATAGTAGCTTCCCACTGGCTGAGCCCCGACTGCGAGCCGGACAACTGCGGAGGCGCGGACTTTGAGCCGATGGACGGGACTGTTGACTTCTACGACTTCAGCGATTTTGCCGTGCAGTGGATGTGGTGTAACAACCCCGAGGACCCGCACTGTGTACCTAACTGGTAAAGTTAATAACAAGCAGCGCGAATAGGCAGTATCTTGAAGCCCAGGTGCATAAGGGCACATTGGCGGAGACCTGCAGGGATTTTGTGCCGGCGGTTGCGTTATTTGAAGGTTACCTGTATCGATTTATCCTTCTTACGGAGAGTTACTTTCTTTTCCTGTCCGTTTGA
>CAYGYP010000149.1:0-5140 GCA_964354115.1 uncultured Candidatus Bathyarchaeia archaeon
CGCGGAGGGCTTCGCGGGCACGATTGAAATTGGCATCGATAATTCTATAAACGGGGTTAGCCATAACAGCTTTGATTATACGGTCTTAGAGCAATATTGAACAGCGAAAACAAAAATGGAAGGAGCTGTATGTTAATTTCAAATTTGCAGGAGAAAAGGGATAACGGCGATGTTATATGAGCATATGTTTGAAAAAGTTTGAAAACGTTCAAAAACTTACAAAAACCATATAGAAATTTACAAAAACTGTATAAAAACATACAAAAATTGTATGGAAATATTCAAAAGTTGATAGGAACTATTCGAAAATTTTGGACACTGATTGCGCAGCAAAAATTAACCACGAATTCACACGAATGGACACAAGTTTTTTACCGCAGAGATGAAGAGGATATCAGAGAATCAGGTTATCAGGTAGCAGGTCATCAGGAAAACAGGACATCAGGAAAAGGCAGAGCTATTGGTCCCCTGTACTCGGCCAAGGTAGCATTTCTCGGGGATCTTCGCTATGCTTCGAGGATCTCCGCTGCGCTACGAAAATTTTGGCGTTGTAAAAAGATGCAGTTTGGGTAAAATTGTAAAACAAGAAAAAAGGAATCATGACATAATATGGTATGTAGAATTAATTAGTAATGTTTGACCATCATGGTTAGATCCAATCTAAGTGATATCAAAGAATACTGTCTTCAGTTTTATAGAGAACTGAATCATCCGTATTCTTTTGGGAAAAAAGTCTCAATTAACATAAGCGACCTTGAGATGGCCGTAGATATTCTTGATGGTATCTTAGGTATTGAGTCAGGAGAAAAAAGCTTCCGTGGATTGCAAGATCAGTTTTATGCGGCGTTCAGTAACTACTTGCAACTGCCTAGAGGCAAAATAGGCTCTCTTTGTATTGCTGCAGATAAACTATCTTCTTTAATCGAACCTTTTCTCAAAAAGGTTGCTTTACATTTTTTGCCCAGCAGGAAAATTATAACTGAGAACGATACAAAGTTGCCTCTTTGGAAAACTTCCAACTACGCGGACATATTAGAAGCTCTTGAATTAATTAAAAAAAGTAAGATTCACACAAAAACCGCAGGTTATTGGGAGAAAGAACCAGCAGATCTTGCGATATTACGATATGGGTTTACTGCAAGACAAAAAGGTGTGCACGAGTCACGAATTCACAGTTTAGAAGAATTGGAAAAAATAATCTACAGCACAATAGGCTCATACATTATTGTGTGTTTGCGTATTTCGAAAATTAAACCACTCTTCAAAAAGTTGGACGAAATCATCCAGAGACAGCGGTCTGTTCATCTATTTGAAGAAAGGGCTAGATCGTACCCTATCACAGGTACCCTTCTCTCGACAAAAGAACATTTGCTGATATACAAGTGGCGAAAAGAGATTTCGCCAGACGTAGAAGGGAAGAAGCTTTTATTCATCAGTTATCTTGCTGGTTCTGGTCCTTGTTTTTACTGGTTTAAGAATGAAGATAAGAACATCATGTTGGCCTGGGCCAAGGAACTTTTGGCAACCTCAGAAGATGAAATCATAAAGGAAAATGCAACGCGATACTTGCTCGGAAATTCTCCAACACCCTTGAAGCTGCAAGAAATTATTACAAATTTTTATTCTTATGAAAATAAAGAAGAATTATCAGAATACATCAAGCAATTTGGGAAATCCTCAGATATACCTATCTTGTTAAAGCTATGTTCCGACAAAAGAGAAGAGGTGGCATTGGCCTCTCAAGAACTGTTGTCCTATATGTTTCCGAAGGTTAATGAGGTTTTGAAGAAACTGGCTCGTAGCAAATCCCCAGATAAAAAGAAACTTCTACGAATGGTGATTAAAAATCTTGCTCAAAAAAGCGATCTGGGTCTGTACAGAAATTTTGCTAACATTAGAGATAAAGCCGAGCAGATAATATATATCCAATGTCTGGGCGAGTTAGGAGAGGATGAGGATTTGAGATCTCTATCAGACTGGGTAACTACAAAAAGAAGAAATGGCATTTTAAGAACAGCATGTTGGTATTCGATTTCGAGAATAGCAAATCGCTTGGGGATGTCAAGCCAAGTCTGGTCCTTGGTCAACAAGAAGGACCGAATCGCTAAACTTGCAGCTTTGGAAGCTATGAGCAGAAATGGAATTGGCACAAATTTCAAATCACTATTCTCAAAACAATTTGTAAACCGATTCCATCTAGCTAACATCATACTGGAGATAGTCTCTCCGGGGGATAACAGAATCATTCGTTCGTACTTGGCTAAAGTGAAATTGGATTACGATGTGCGGGATATAGTATTAGCATTATGTAAGATAGGCGACGCTGGTGATTTTAAGTTTTTGCTGGACTTATTCTGCAACTACAGGGATAAAATAGAATTCCAGAATCATGTGAGGATCGCCGATGGGATGGCAAAAATCTGCAATAAAAAGCAGTCACGGAGTTTGGGGAAATTCATAAGCTCTTCAGAATTTTGGACATACATTTTACCCGAAGATAATAGAGCAAAGAGGCCTCTTCCGGTTAAGAACATTGATAATCAGGCCTTTATGAGAAGAGTAATTGCTGCATGCTTCATAGAGAAAACGACGAGGAAAGATATCAACATCCTTAGAAAATTTCTAAATCACAATTACAAGTGGATTGCCTATAAAGCTGCTGCGAAGTTTGCGAAAGTTGGGTATGTTAGCGATCTAGACAATCTAACTCTATCTACGTGGAATTTGGACCAAGGAAAACTGAAGGAAGCGAACGCAATAATATATGCCCTTTGTTTATTGGACAAAAAACTCTATACACATAATAGGGTGTGATAAAAATAGTAACAAGTGATTAAAATATGCCCGACAGGGACGTCAAAACTATTCGTGATTTGATTTATTATCGATACGCCAAGATTATCACGCGGAGGGCGTCGAGAAAGTGAAAATTAAAACGAAGGATTACCAGACTATCAAGGATGCGGTTTTTGATATCATTCAGCAAACGAAAGGATTAGCTGACTATGAGACAGTAACAAAAGTTGTAAAGGAGTGTTTTCCTAAAAGTGCGTGGAAAGAATCGCACTGGGCGTATTACCGCAGTCAGATCACCAGTGATATTGGGCGTTACAGAGAGGAATTTCCTGAGAAGGTAAAAGTTAATCTCCGGAAAGGTATGAGAAAATTAAAAGTGAGGCCAAGAAGGGTATCGAGGATTGTTTTACAGAAAAAGAAAAGGGAGACAAAAGAAGATAAGATAAAGCGCATCGGTGACGAGATTTTGGGACATGCACGGTTTGTAATCGGAGTTGCAGCGGGAAATGATGCACAAATGCGCTTCAAACTCAATCGCTGGGTATATGCAAGGTTGATGCAGGATGAAATTCGTGAAAAACGGCCCGTGAAACAGGCATTATGGGGTTCGGGAATAAAAGAGTGTCAAAGGTGCGGACAAAAATTTAAGAGTATCAAGGGAGTGGAGATTCACAGGAAAGACAGCAATAAGACTTATTCTGTTGAAAATTGTCAACTACTTTGTAGAGAGTGCCACCAGAAATAAGATGGAGGCATTACACAAATGCCCGATAGAGACGTAAAGACAATACTCCCGACAACGAGATTCGAGGGTAGGTGTGATTTGTCCACATTTAGAATTGAGAATGCAGAATTTAGAATGTAGAAGGTAAAAATTTTGAGATTGCCGCGTCGCTGCGCTCCTCGCAATGATAAAAATTATGAAATCTAAATTGTTAATTCTTTTCTTCGCATCCCGGCCGAAGTTTTTGGTCGCAAGCGCTGCTCCGGTTCTGGTCGGCTCCGCCCTCGGCTTCGCAACAGCCGGGACTTTCTCTCCGCATCTCTTTATTCTGGCGCTACTTGCGATAATGGCTTTACATAGCGGCGCTAATTTAGCCAACGACTATTTCGACCATACTTCGCGCAACGACTGGCTCAATCAAAACCCAACTCCTTTCTCCGGCGGCAGCCGGTTTATTCAGCAGGGAATCCTCTCTCCCAAAACAATATTACTCCTTTCCTTGCTCGCACTTACAGCGGGGGCTACAATCGGCATTATTATCGTATATCTAACCCGCAGCATCTTTATTTTAATTCTCGGCCTTATCGGCCTGTTAGGCGGTTTTTTCTACACCGCCCCGCCCCTTCGCCTCGGCTACCGCTGCCTGGGCGAACCCATCATTGCGCTGTTGTTTGGTCTGCTGCCGGTCTATGGCTCATACTATCTGCAAACACAAGCTATTGGTGTTATTCCATACACAGTATGGCTTACGCCACTTATACCAGCCGTCATTGTTGGAATACTGATTTTCTTAGTGATTTTGATAAACGAATTTCCGGATGTCGCCGCCGATGCCGCCGTGAATAAAAGGACCCTCGTAGTCCGTTTCGGCGTGCCTGCCTCTATCTGGATTTACCGAATCGCACTGGCTGCAAGCTACCTTATTGCAGGAGCAGCAGTAGTAGCTAAACATCAACAACTTTATGCTTACTCAGGATTGCTATATCTGCTTACGCTGCCGATAGCTATCGTTGCGATAAAAGCCGCGAACAAAAACGATTTGCTCAAGCTAGGTTCGACAAGCTCATTACAAGCCGGCCGATACCGCGCCAGCCAATTGACAGTGCTTTTGCATATCCTTGGGTCATTGGCACTGACAATCGGCTTTATTGTTTTCTATGTTCTCCGTGCTGACAACATAAAAACTAATTGACCGAAGCATCTGTCCCGTTTAAACTTACCGCAATAGTTCGACCCCTTCGACAGGCTCAGGGTAGGAAGGCTCACTATAAAATGGATAAGCGAATCATAATAAACGCAGATGATTTCGGCATAAGCAGCGGAGTAAATCAAGCTGTGGCGCAGGCACATACCGAAGGCGTGCTGACCAGCACAACGATTATGGCCAATATGCCTGCCGCTGAAGCAGCCGTCAAATTGGCCAAACAGATGCCCAACCTCGGCGTAGGTGTTCACCTTAATCTGTTCGAAGGCCGGCCTCTGTCGAAAGATGGCTGCGTCAATTGTTTGCTTGATGACAATGGCAGTTTCGCTCTAACACCTGCTAAACTGTCGCTTTTATCCATAGCCAGACGCAAGATTCGAAATGCTATACGAGCCGAACTGGCCGCACAAATCCAA
>CAYGYP010000150.1:0-5127 GCA_964354115.1 uncultured Candidatus Bathyarchaeia archaeon
AATCCATCGTTTCACCAATAAAGTGATCGTCGTGCAAACAAAAAAGCTGGCCAAGGAAGCCGGAAGCATTCTGACCCGCAACGTTATTTTGATAGGAGCTCTCGCAGCAGCTGGAAAGCTCCCCACAAAGAACGAAAGTCTTGTGGAAGCCTTACGAGAGCTGGTGCCAAGCAAGCACTTGGAAATGAACTTCAAAGCTTTCAAACTGGGCTTTGAATGTGCGAAGCAAAGGGCTAGCCAATCTTAGCTTTTGAGCCCGTTTGTTTTTCGCTCGCCAGAATTGCCTTCAGTATGCTTTGGAAGATTTCCATATCTGAAACGTCGACTAGTGGGATTTGGAAGCTCTTGTCAACTTCAACAATTTTATCATACTTTGGAAACTCAGCGTAGCAGATTTGGCTCACTGGGAACTCTTTCTTTTTCAGTTCGTGTTCAAACGATTTTTCGTAAACCTCTAGACACAATATGTAGCCATCTATCCAGTAAAGTCTGTTCACACCGAAGGTCGCTGCACAATATGCGATGTTGTTGACTGAACGCTTGTCCAAACCAAGCACGATGATTTTTCGCGTGGGAGAGATCTCTACATCCATGACCTTTTTCACCCTTTGAATGAGCTGTTCAAAACCTCTTTTGCCTTGTTACTTATGATTGGGCCTAAGCCGTAGACGGTTTCAGGCCAGTCATCAACGCTCATTAGGGCGTTTATTGGAGTTTGGTAGGATTTGAGGATTGCTATGGCCTTTTCTCTTCCTATGTTCGGCAGGCTCGCTATGAAATACAATTGCGCATCAGATATGCTGTCGATCTTCTTGAACGCGTGCACAGTTGCAGCACGTTTCTCAACGATTTGCTCTTGATGCGCGGCAACATAAAGGAAGTCCACGGTTTCCTTGTATGATGTCGTGTTCACTATGGCTATTCCGTTTCTCGCTAGGCTGAACATGGCTCCCCAAACGGAGGCAGGCTGAATTCTGCTGTACCTGTAAATTATCGGTAAATAGCCTTCTAGTAGAATCAGGGATTTCGGATAAACCTCCTTGAGCCTGAACAATTGTTCAAAAAGGAAGCGGCGCGTAAGAGTATAAACGAAGTCTTGAACAGTTTTTCGCTCTACTGCACAGACATCAGATAAGATGTAGTCTCCCTTTTCCAATTTCTCTGTTCTGATGTTAACGCCACGTTCTCTAAGCCCCTTCAGAATTTTGGGGGCGGAATTCGCCTCACGACTATCAATGATAATCGTCGGTTGTTCCTGCTCGCTATCTCGCTTTTCCTTTAGATAGGGCAGTAAGGTTTCGGTTCCAGACACACTTCCAACTCCACACTGCAGAGCTGCAACGTTAGAGAATATGCTTTTCGCTCATAAGAATAACTGTCGAAAACGTGGACGAACGAGAAACTGGAAGCTGGACAAAAATGAGAGATAGAAGTTTATGGTCCTTTCTTGGTGATTTCCTTTATGATGCCGGCAGCCACGGTGGTACCCATGTCTCGGACTGCGAATCGTCCAAGCTCTTCGAACTCGGAAAAGGTTTCAACGGCGATCGGGTGTAGCGGTTCCATTCGCACTATTGCAGCGTCTCCAGTTTTCAGAAATGTCGGCTTCTCCTCAACAACCTGTCCTGAGCGCGGATCAATCTTCTTTACTAGCTCAGTGAACTTGCAGGCAATTTGTCCCGTGTGATAGTGAAGCACCGGCGTGTATCCTGCTGCTATGGCTGTGGGGTGATAGATCACGATTATTTGGCCAATGAACTCCTTGGCAACTGTGGGTGGACTACTAACGTGCCCTGCAACGTCTCCTCTGTGAATGTCTGTTTTTGCCACTCCTCTGATGTTGAAGCCGATGTTGTCTCCTGGCTCGGCTGTAGGAATTCTCTCATGGTGCATTTCCAGCGATTTTACTTCACCCTGTTTGTTGGAAGGCATGAAAATGACCACGTCGTTTTCTTTGACTACTCCTGTTTCAACTCTGCCAACAGGAACTGTGCCTACACCTGTAATGCTGTACACGTCTTGGATTGGAATTCGCAGCGGCTTGTTTGTGGGTTTGGAGGGCACCTCGAACACGTCGAGGGCATCGATAAGTGTCGGTCCTGTGTACCATGGCATGTGTTCGCTTTTCTTAGTGAGGTTGTCACCTGTCCATCCTGAAGTGGGAACGAACGGAATCTTCTCAACTTTGTAGCCCACCATTTTCAGCATTCTGCCGACCTCGTTTTTGATTTCGTTATATCTGTCTTGGCTCCAGTTGACTGAAATGTCGTCCATTTTGTTTACGGCCACAACCAGCTGCCTCACGCCCAAAGTGAAAGCTAAGAACGCGTGTTCTCTTGTCTGTCCGCCTGGGCCGATGCCTGCTTCGAACTCTCCTCTTCTGGATGAAACAAACAGTATAGCCCCGTCAGCTTGACTTGCTCCAGTAATCATGTTTTTGACGAAGTCTCTGTGACCTGGAGCATCTATGACCGTGAAATAGTATCTCTTGGTCTCAAATTTCATGAATCGAAGGTCAATGGTTACTCCTCTTTCGCGTTCTTCCTTCAGGTTGTCGAGGACCCATGCGTACTTGAAGGTTTCCTTGCCCATTTTCTTGGCTTCTTCTTCGAAGGCCTTGATTGTTCTTTCATCAATGACCCCTGCTTGGTAAAGCAAGTGTCCTGTGGTGGTCGATTTTCCATGGTCCACGTGTCCCATGATCACCAAGTTCAAGTGTGGTTTGGTACTCTTGCTCATTTTTTTTCCTCCCTATTTTTTCAAATCTTCTCGGAATTTTAGTGATTTCGTTTACACAACTGTTCATTCAGTTATTTTAAGTTTATGATGTAGCAACGCAACGAAAAATCTGACAGAGTGAAAACAAATATTAGGGCAGAAACTCGAATTCACAAGTCGGACGCGTCTGATTTATGCCTGCGAATCTTCCTCCTGATGCCAGAAAAAAGTGGGCCGAAGTTGAGGCAACGAAAAACCCAAGAGTAAGGCTTCAACGCATGGAAGAATTTCTCAGTCTCGTTCCAAAGCACAAGGGCACGTTGAAACTTCGCGGTCAGGTCAAGAAACAAATGGCCATTATGCGGAGAGAAATCGAGGAGAAGAAGAGGAAAAAAGCTGGCAGAAGCGGGCCTAAGCTTTTCATAGAAAAGGAAGGCGCTGCCCAAATAGCACTTATCGGCTTGACAGGCGTCGGGAAAAGCAGTCTGTTGGCTGCTGTGACAAACGCAAAAGTCGAGATCTCGTCAAATCCTTACACTACAAGACAGCCTGTCCCTGGCATTCTGACTTTTGAAGATCTTCAATTCCAAATCATAGAGGCGCCGGCACTGATGGAAGGTTCTGCTGACGGAAGAGCGTGGGGGCCTCAGACTCTAGCGATAGCCCGCAATGCCGACGGGCTTATTCTGATGGTGGACTTGTCGCAGGACCCAGTGGGGCAGCTTTCGTCAATACTGGATGAGCTAGAGAAAGCCAGAATACTTGTAAGCAGGCCGAGGGGGCGCGTGGAAATTGAGAGGAAGTTCATGGGTGCCGGACTGCGGATAATATTGATCGGAACACTTGTCGACAGCAGCATGAGAAAAGTTGAGGAAATGCTCAGAAGCTATCGCATGGCAGACGCGGTTGTGAAGATTTCCGGAGAAGTCACGCTAGCCGACGTTGAAGATGCAGTCTTCGAAAGCACCATCTACAAGCCTGCGGTGATCGTAGCCAACAAGGTTGAATTGAAAGGTTCAGAAGCAGCCCTGAGACAGTTGAAAGCCTACGTGAGCAATAAGCTGCCGATTACAGCTGTCTCATGCGAAAGAAGACTTGGGCTTGAAAAACTCGGCGCGACACTGTTCGAGACGCTGGGAATAATGCGAGTCTACACGAAGGAGCCGAACCAAAGAGAATATTCAAGAAAGCCGTTCATCCTGAAGAAAGGCGCAACGGTCCACGACCTGGCCAAAGACATTCATAGCGACTTTAAGGAGAGATTCGGCTTCGCAAAGGTCTGGTCTAAACGTCTGGTTTTCAGCCCGCAGAAAGTCGGAGCAACGTTCTCTTTGGTCGACCGCGATATAGTCGAGATCCACCTGAAATAGCATCAGGGATCGTTTCTATCTTGACGCTTGAGCTATTCTCTCTATCTCATGACGTTTTGCCACAGCATAGCTTTTCATGTCGTGGCTTCCGGCCAAAACAAGCTCGTCTGCCAAGCATTCTTCAATTGAACGTGGATTGTTTATCGCTGACTGCCGAGCCCCTTCGCATATGTGTCTAATTGCCAAATCAGCTCTTCTTTGAGGAGCCACGTCAACCGAAAGGTGGTAGACTATTCCTCCATAGCTGATCCTTGTAGTGTCCTCGCATGGCGAAGAGTTCTCTACAGCCTTGACGAGAACCTCAACTGGGTTTCTGCCGGTGCGTAGATTAACAATTTCAAAAGCTTGTCTCACTATGTTTGTGGCCTTGGCTTTTTTTCCAGCGTTTTTCCCAGGTCTCATGAGACTGTTAATAAGTCTCTCAACGACGTTGACGTTTGCCTTGCGAAAACGCTTATGCTCATGCCTTCCCATGCTGTGTGGGGCCACGACTGGTTTCAGCGATATGTACCGCTCCAGGCCCACGTCTTGGACTTTGATGTCCTTAAAACTCCATTTTCCAAAAAGCTTTGCTTCTTGCTTTCCTTCTTGCTTCTGACTCAAAATTCTCACCGCGCCGGCTTCTGCTTTCTCCCGTACACCAGCTCGTTCAAAGATACGCCGTTAACCGTTATGACCTTCCATCTTACTCCTGGAATGTCTCCCATGCTTCTTCCGCGTGAGCCTCCGATGCCCTCAACCAGCACCTCGTCGTGCTCGTCGACGACGTTCAAGGCTCCATCTCCAGGGAGAAAAGCCGTGATAGAGCGGCCATTCTTAATAAGCTGCGTCCTGACACATTTTCTTATGGCACTGTTAGGCTGCTTACTTTCCACACCCACTTTTTCCAGAACTATTCCCCTACCCATGGGTGCCCCTTGAAGCGGGTCAGCTTTCACATCTAACCCCAGAACTCGACGGTTATAGTACCTGTTGCTCCAGCGAAGCTTCTTTCTCCTGTTCACTAGTTTTCTCGCGGCGAATTCGCCTCTTGAAGACT
>CAYGYP010000151.1:0-5105 GCA_964354115.1 uncultured Candidatus Bathyarchaeia archaeon
TTAAGCGTAAATTGCTGAAAAAGCCCAGGTTCACCCCCGCAATATGCACGATGACACCTCTAATGCGGATGAGAGGAGTCGAACCTCCACTCCCTTAAGGGAACAGGTACCTGAAACCTGCGCGTCTGCCAATTCCGCCACATCCGCCCTTGGCGAGACCTCGCCCGAAGGCGGGTCCGCGGCAAACACCCATATTAGCTTTTTTCACCGCCCAGTCAAGATTTTGCCATAATTTGCTGAATCGGACAAAAATATTGAAAATTTCTTAAAAATTTTCATTTTTTTTCCTTGCAATCTCTACAATTGTAGAGTAAGCTCGTAATAATTAAAGAAAAAGGAGGTTTTTTTATGGCAAAGAAAAAATACGACCTCACTGAAGGTGAATGGGCCATTATTCAGGCCGTATGGGACAACCAGCCCTGTGCAGCTCCGACCGTGCAGGAGTCCCTCCAGAGCAAAAAGGCCTGGACCTACAGCACCGTCAAGACAATGATGGACCGTATGGTCACCAAAGGGCTGCTCAAAACAGAAAGAATACGAAACCTTATCCTCTACAGCGCTGCTGTCACCAGAAAGGCAGCGCAGCACAGCGAAATTATGCGGGCGGCTAAAAGGGCTTTCGACGGCGCCCTTACTCCGATGATGCAGTTCCTACTCGATGGCAATAAGCTCTCTAAAGACCAGTTAGCTGAGCTGGAAGCAATGATAAAAAATAAAAGGGTAAAAGTTAAAAAATAAAAGGCGAACAACATTCTAATAAGCGGAGAAATAATTATGAACACGATTTTAGAACAAATTAATTCTGCCGGACTTGTATTTGTGAAATTCGCTGTGCCGATGCTGGTCCAGTCCAGTATCTTAATAGTGGTTTTGCTCCTGGCTGATTTGCTGCTGCGAAAAAAAGTGCGGGCGGTCTTTCGCTATTGGCTCTGGATGCTCGTGCTTCTAAAACTGATTCTGCCAACCACCTTGTCATCACCTCTCAGTCTCGGCTCCTGGCTTGGCGACAAGCTGGCAAGCATAAAGGTAAACGATACAGGCATTGTTGCGCAGCCCATAAATTTACCGCAGATGACAGAAACGGAAACTTCTGCGTTAACAGGCGCGCCGCCGGCAGATGTTAAACCGACAGCGACACATCCACCAGGTGCCGAGCTGGCAATTGCCGAAGCCGCCGCATCGCCGGTGGTATCACCAACGCTGTTAACCTGGCAGGGTATCGTGTTTTTAGTTTGGGCGGCCGTAGTAATGGCGATGGGATTATTGTTACTGCAGCGGGCAATCTTCGTCACCGGCCTTGTCGCACAGGCCCAAAATCCTACTCAACTGATGAACGACGCCTTCAACTTCTGCTGCAAGCAGATGGGAACAAAGGGCAAGGTCGGCTTAAAGGTCTCCGCCAACACCGCCAGCCCCGCAGTGTGCGGGTTGTTTAGGCCTGTTGTCTTGGTGCCGCAGAATTTAGCCCCGACTCTCGGTTCAAGCCGCCTTAGGATGGTTCTTCTGCACGAGCTTGCTCATATCAGGCGAGGCGATTTGTGGATAAATCTGGTACAGACCATTTTGCAGATTATTTATTTCTACAACCCCCTTCTCTGGCTGGCAAACTCCATAATCCGCAGGATTCGCGAACAGGCTGTTGACGAGGCCGTTCTGGTGGCTATGGGCGCCAACGCCACACAGTATCCGCAGACGCTCGTGGATGTCGCAAAGCTGGCGTTTAACCGCCCCATATTATCCCTGCGCCTCATTGGCGTTGTGGAATCGAAAAGCGCATTAAAGGGGAGGATTGAGCGTATGTTGAATCGCCCCATACCAAAATCCGCAAAACTCGGAATCCTCGGTCTGATTGCACTTTTGATTTTCGCCGCGGTCCTGCTGCCGATGGCTAAAGCAAAAGAAAAACAGCAAACTGAAACTGACTATTCCTCCGTAACCGTTCAGGAAGGCGTTGGCTTCGATGATATCATTGTTGGCAACCCAAAATGCACGGGAGAGTTTATCAAATCAAAATTCGGAGAACCTGAAGAAGAAACAAAAAATAAAAGGGATTGGTGGCTTGTCTATCACAAAACGTATGGCTTGGATTTCTGGGTCGATTCACAGAATAATGTATTGGAGGAAATAAGACTCAATAAGGGATTCAAGGGTAAACTGACTTCAGGAATATCAATGTCTTCGACTAAGCAAAAAGTATTTGAAGCCTACGGTCAGCCGTTTTACGAGGCGGTACCGGAAGATTTCGATAAGCGATTCGATAATCAGGTCCTTCTGTTTAGAAAACCGGCTTGGGTAAAGCGATGGAGAAAACCGACAATCGCGAAGATATATTATAATGAGGAAGGCCTATTATTTTGGTTCGACGGAGACAAAATTAACCAGATAGTTATATATCCGCCGGCATCCGAGCAGGAGTTAATCGAAGGCAAAAAACGGCAGTCCACAGATATAAACGCAAAGAAAAAGAAGATTCTTGAAAAGTTGGTAGTGCTCGAAGAACATCGAAACCGTTTTCAAAGAGATGTGGATGCAACTGAAAGGGCGTTGGGGGAGGTTCGTGACAGATGGAATATCTCCGGCCTTGAAGATAACAGCTATGTAGACCCCAGAATTGAAAGATGTAACCGCCTGCAGAAAGAGCAGGATGATTGTGCCTTGGAAATCAGCCAGGTCAAAGCCAGGGTGGAAAATCTTAAAAAAGAAGCGCAAACCGAGCAGAAGAAGAAATATCTTAAAGATACAGAAAACCTTTTGGTCGAGTTGCAGGCCAAGTTTGACGCGTTAGAGAAAATGCGAACCGAAGCTGAAGCGAGAAGAAGAGACTTGGACCTGGCCCGCATACAATACAAACAGCGAGCAGCTATAAGAGATGAAAGATTACAGCGGCTTAACGAGACTAAAGCAAAGATTGAAAAATTGAGGCTGATGTATGATAACCCGGAGGCCTTTTATACGCTGGTCGAAGTTGAAGATAAAAGCAACGCGGGCACCGGCACAACCGATGTTGCCATTGAGGATTTCAGAATCAACCCCTACCCCGCCGGCGGACTTTATACCGTTACCGTGGCGATTCGCAATAAAGGTTCGCAGGAAGCTCCTCCCTTTCGGCTGAATTTCTACCAGGGCGACCCCGCGAACAATCTTAACCTACACGGCAAACCGCAGACAGGCTCGCACGAAGCAGGCCCTATAAAGCCCGGGGACGTTTGGAACGAAAGTTCATCACCTTTCGCCCTGAAAGAGGGCTTAAATGAAATAACTGTGGTTCTCAATACAGACCAAAGTGTTCCCGAATCGGATGGGACAAACAACCGTGCATCAATAAGGCTCGTTGTAAATGACGGGCAGATCAAAGAAAATTCGGTTTCCTACTCTACACTGCAGAAAGCAGAAAACCCGGAACCAAAAACTGATGTGCAGGCTGATATTAAGTCGGTGCCGTATACGCAGGAAATGTTCAACGATATTCAGCCGGATGGGACGAGTTTATTCAAGACCACTATAAGACAGATAAATCAGAGTGGCGGGGAAATCGCTAATACCAGTTTTATCAACTCGGATTTTGTGCATGTTACAGGAATGAGCGATGTTGAAGGCAGGCCTCTAAAATTTACGAGTACTCACCAAGGCGATACCTATTACTACAATGTGACCTTCAACAAGCCGGTTGGACCCGGGGAATTGATGGAGTACAGCCTCGAAGGTCAGCTTACAGGATTGGTACATAAAGTACCCGGTACACAGCAGGAGTATAAATATCACTTCCAGCATTGGCCCCAGGCAGGTCAGCCGACTCGACGGGTAGAAACATACCTGTTGCCTGCCGGTGCTGAGCTTATTTCCAAAACACCGGAGGATATGCAGCAACAGACAAAAAACGGACGGATTGAGCTGCACCTTGAAAAAACGATACCGCCCGGCGGCAGCATCACTACTGCATTCCAGTACCGATTAACCGGTGGGAAAGAGCTTGGCAAAATTGTTGAGCAGGCGGTGATGACCATTTCCACCTGTGCTGAGACCGACCCGCTGGTTAAGCAGTCGCTTGAATCGCTTCGGGGATTGGATGAGCAGGCGGCCGTGAAAGAACTCGTGAAGTTTTTGGATTCGGACAAGAATACCGTCAGGCGTTCCGCTATATATATTCTCTGGAATGGAAACTTCGAAAGTATTGAGTCCGCCGTACCTCGCCTTCTGAATCTGTGCTCGCACGAAGAGGAGTATACTCGCGGTATGGCTGCGCTCGCCCTTGGCGCCAAAAAGGCAGAATCTGCTTTCGATACGCTTTGCAATATGACCTTGAAAGATTCCAGCCCTTATGCCCGTCGATGTGCCGCTTATGCCCTGGGACTGATGGGTAATCCCAAAGCGAAGGATACTCTTGAAAAGGCCTTGAAGGATTCAGATTCCAATGTCCGAAGCAATGCCGAAGCGGCTTTGACAATGCTCTCACAGGCGGAAAATTCGAAATCAGAGCATTTGCTACGGGTTTACAAAGTTAATCGCAGCGTTGCGGATTTCCCCCAAGAGGAAGATTTTTCGACGCCTGAGGCTGCTTACGCCGCTATTAACCGCGTCTCAGCCAACGGTGATGCCTCAGACTGGATTCGGGTCAGCACCAAGAAACTGGCAGATAAATTTGCCGGTCAAAAAAACAAGGAAGAAAAAAATGTTGACCCCGAATGGGCTAAGGTGCTCTTAAATGCCGCTATTCTTGAGGTTCGCATCTTGAATGAAAATCGTGCGATGGTAATAGCAGACCTGCCGCAGCAATCATCAAAACCGGTCATAAACCCTATTGATGTTCGTTATCTGGAGTTAGAAAACGGCCGCTGGTTAAACGCAGGAAATGACCGCTTTGCCACCATCGAGCAGGCTCGGGCAAAATTTAACAAATCGAAGCTTGGCGAATAGACAAAAGACCACTAAAAACCGAAGTGCAACAATTACGACGGGCACCGCTGCGGCTCAGACAGTGGCCGGAGCCATACCTTTTTGGCTGTTTGCTGGTAAGCGGCTCTCAAAACGCTTCTTCGCCTCCCCGACAAGATAGAAGCTGCCCGTAATGCAAATCAAATCCTCTTTGCTCACAGCGCTTCTTGCAA
>CAYGYP010000152.1:0-5089 GCA_964354115.1 uncultured Candidatus Bathyarchaeia archaeon
GGTGACGTGGACAAGGGGAAGTTTCGCAGGAACCAGTTCGGCGGCACGCTCGGAGGCCCTGTTCCGATTCGGCGGTCTCGGGACGGGAAGAGCGCGACTTTCTTCTTCGCCGCTTACCAGGGCACCAAAGTTCGTCAGGGCACTCCCTACGTCGGCACTGTCCCGACAACAGCGGAACGTACCAGCGGGTACACTGACTTCTCCGACCTCATCGCGGGCCAGCCGAATTGTACGCGAGGACCGGACGTGCTGGACCGCACCTTCAACTGCGGAACTATCTTCGATCCCAGCACTACGCGCTTGGTCACCACCGGTTTGGTCGATCCGGTCACGGGGTTAACTGCCACCGGCACGGGTTACGTGCGCGAACCTTTCGCGAACAACGTCATCCCTTCTTCCCGCTTAGACGCCTCCGCCGAGACGCTTCTGAATCTTTACCCCACGCCGACCGGCACAGGGATCTTCAACAACTACACGGCCAGCCCCTTGAAGCGGGAAGACGCCCATTCTTTCGACCTTCGCGTGGATCACAAGATCAGTGACCAGGATCTGGTCTTCGCGCGCTTCAGCTACTACGACGACCCGCAGGCTCAAAACGGGCCGTTTCCTGGGATGGGGGATGGAGGTGGCTATGTCCAGCTCGCCACCGCGCGGAACGCGGTGCTGAGCGAAACGCACGTTTTTTCGCCGACGTTCGTGAATGAGATTCGCCTCGGGCTGAATCGCATCCACGCTGAACGGTATCAAACCTATACTGGCGACTCCAGCAACATCCCGGGAATGTTCGGGATCCCGGGTATTTTTCAGGGGGCCGGGAACGGAGGGTTGCCGACCTTGGAAATCGGCTCGCTGTCGCCGCTGGGCAGTGCATCCCTCCTTCCGGCTAAAGACTTCAATACGGCGGTGCAAGCCACTGATAACGTGACGAAGGTTTACAGCGGCCACATTCTGAAAGCGGGCGCCGAGTTCCAGCGCATCAGATATTCAACTCTGCAATCTCCCTATTCGCGCGGGTTGTTTGGATTTAGTGGAAACTATACGTCGATTCCCAACATCGTTGATCCGAGCGCCGGTATCGCTCAGTTCCTCCTGATTCCTCTCCGCAGCAGCGTGCCGTACGGCGTCAACTACGTCGGGGGAGCCAGCCAGGTAGCTGCCTCGAGTGCTCCCGTCACCCCTACGTCTAATCGTCGCGACTACTTTGGCGTGTATGTCCAGGACGATTGGAGATTCAATCCGCGTTTGACGCTGAATCTCGGTGCCCGATGGGAGTACTTTGCACCCGTAGTCGAGCGATACGGGGCGCAAGCAAACTTCATTCCCGGCGCGCCCGGCTCAGGCGCCGAATACCTGATTCCGGCAAACCGCGAGTACGATGAGGACAACGAGACCGGCGACGAGTTGTCTACAGCGTTCACGGACGCGCTCTCCAATGACGGGATCACGTTGACGTACGCGAAAAAGTCCCGCCTTGCTAAAGCGCAGACGACCAACATCTCTCCGCGTGTCGGTTTCGCATATGAGTTCTCACCCAAACTGGTCTTCCGGGGCGGCTACGGGCTCTTCTACGGAGGCCTGGAGAATCAGGGGCTCTTGGCCAACCTCGGAGGAAACTATCCGTTCCAGTCCAACATCGTGTTTACCAGTCCCGATGATGCGACACCTATCGTCTATCCGAATGGCAGCCGCGCCACTCTAAGACAAGGGCTCGCCAGCATTCCCCTTGAGGCCTCCAAGGTGAACGCGCGCCGGCTCATGTTGCGGGGCCGCGAATACTATTTCAAGACGCCTTATACCCAGGGTATCAACGCGACTGTCCAGTATCAGCTGACACCCCATGAGATCTTGCAGTTGAGTTACGTCGGGTCCTTGGGCCGTCATCTCCTAACCAATCCCGGCCTGAACGAAGTCAGCGAACTCCTGCCGCCAACTAAGGGCCGCCAGGACTACGTTCCCTTTCAGAATTTCGGTTACGGCTCCAGTTATATAGCGACGCAGGGCAGCAGTTACTACCATGCGCTCCAATTGAGCTTTGCGCGAAGGTTGGACCGCGGGCTGAGTCTCCTTGGAGACTACACCTACTCCAAGATTCGCACCGATGCCCACGACCTGCTTAGTAGTGGCGGCGATCAGCCCTATCGTGCGCCCTACCTTTCCGGCTTCGGCATTCAAGGCGACTACGGTTTGGCGAATTTCGACCTTCGCCACGTCATCCACTTTAGCGGCGGTTATGAGCTGCCGGTAGGCACCGGAAAGCGATTCCTTGCGAAGAGGGGAAGAACTCTCGACAAGATCATCGGCGGCTGGAGTGTGAACTGGATTCTTACACTCCAAGGCGGACAACCGGTAACCATCCCGTGCACGATTACGACGCTTTCCGGTGCAGGTTGCTACGCGCTTCTCGTCTCAGGGGAGAGCCCCACGGCGGGAAGGCACGACGTCAATCAGTATTGGAACCCCGCGGCGTTCGCCAACCCGGAGGCCGCCGCCTCCGTCGGACAGAGCGATATGTCACCCTTGGGCGGCGCGCCGACGCAGGTAGCTGGTCCAGGTTTCCGCCGCATGGACTTTTCTCTGCGCAAGGATTTCAGAACCTCGGAGAAAACACGTCTGGAGTTTCGAGCGGAGGTTTTCAACCTCACGAATCACCCGAACTTCGCACTGCCTTCGAACCTGGACTTTAATGACTCAACGCACTTTGGGCAGATCAGTTCAACGCGAGACAGCCCCAACGATGCGCGGCAAATTCAGGTTGCGCTGAAGTTTCTTTTCTGAGGCGACGAGACGAACCGCAGCAGCCGGTCAGGCTGGCCGCGGTCCCAGTGCAGGCGTGATCCCAGATTCGACGATGATTCGATTCTTCAAACAATTCAGGCGCGGACTGAGTGCCGTGGGGTTGCTTGCGCTCGCGACCTCACTTGCCGTCGACCAGTCTGCAGCGGCCGGCTTGAGCGGTGAGGTTAAGGACTACTCGGCGGCTCCGATCGCGGGAGTTGCCATAGCTGTCATCGGTACGGACGGAAGGGTGAAGTTTACCGCGAGCGACCCTGATGGCCGGTACTTCGTCAAGGATTTACTTCCCGGCAGATACGCCGTATGGGCTTGGTCGAAAGGCTTTGCTCTGTATGAAAACAGCAGCTTGTTAGTCAGGCTTGGGCGGGCCGCCACGTTGGATATCCCCTTGGAGGTGGGGATCCAAAAGCCCAGGGTTCCTGGCAGGGATTTGCTCAGAACCGCGCATGGCCCTGCCAGGAACCTACGGCACGGCGTCAAATCCAACATGGGTTTTGCGCAGGCGGGCGTGCTCACGACGGGACGTTCAACCGATTTCCGGCCCTCCTTTGGATCAGACTGCGTTGGAGGAAGCCGTAGCAAAGGGAGGTAACAGTACCTGGTGATGACCTCTGAGTTCGACGGCATCAGGGCAAGACTCCAAGTGGTTGCCAGTCCGCAGAAGGAGGCTGAAAAGGCGGACTCAACACTCCACGAGAAACAGAGACCGTAAGGACTAGGGAAATCCATATGCTCAACATTCTCTTCTCATTGATCTGGGTGCTCATCGGGTTGTTCATCCCGGCTGACCTTCATGCTGAAATGGCTCCCTCGCTCGCCAACCGCGGTCAACCAGTTCAAGAACGCCTGCGCAAGGCTTACGGTGAGTTGCCATTGAACTTTGAGGCTAACCAGGGCCAGACCGATCAGGGCGTCAAGTTCCTTTCTCGAGGTCGGGGCTATGCCTTGTTCCTGAAGTCCAACGAGGCTGTGCTGGCACTTCAGAATCCTTCACTCAACACCAACCACCCGCCGATTCATACGGCCTCGAAGGCTAGTTCTGGCCGGACTCACTCCGTGTTGCGAATGAGGCTCGTGGGCGCCAATCCTTCACCGCAGGTTTCTGGTGTTCAGAGACTGCGCGGCATAAGCAATTACTTCATCGGAAACAACCCCAGCCGCTGGCGCACCAAGATCCCCACCTACCGGAAGGTCCGATACGAAAGTATCTATCCTGGCGTTGACCTTCTTTACTACGGTAAGCAAGGGCAACTGGAGTATGACTTTGTCCTGCAGCCGGGCGCCGACCCCAAACAGCTACGGTTACGGTTCGAAGGAGGTAGAGCCCAAATTGATGCCCTGGGCGATCTTGTGGTTGCGGCCGACGGCACCAAGGTTGTCTTCCGCAGACCCTTGGCATACCAAGCGGACAAAGAAGATGCCGCTGTCAGGCAACTCGTTGCTGCCGCATATGTTCTCAAGGGTCCCAACCAAGTCGGCTTTCAGGTTTCGGCCTATGACGCCCACAAACCGCTCATCATCGACCCGATGTTAAGCTACGCGACGTATCTGGGTGGCAACTACGGCGACACGGCCAATGGCATTGCTTTGGATTCCTCGGGCTACGCTTACGTAACCGGTTCTACGACCTCCACCAATTTCCCCACCAGTTCGGCTTACCAAAGCGCGAATGGCGGCGGCGCGGACGCTTTTGTTACGAAGTTGGCCAGCGATGGCACGGATCTGGAGTACTCCACATATCTCGGTGGCAACGACTACGATAGTGGAAATGCAATCGCCGTGGACTCATCGGGAAACGCCTATGTAACGGGTTCGACCTCGTCATCGAATTTCCCCACGACGTCAACCGTGTTCCAGAGCTCTTACGGCGGCAAGAGCGATGCGTTCGTGGTCAAGCTGGATTCTGAGGGAGCCGGTCTTACTTATGCCTCGTTCCTGGGGGGTAGTGGCGCCGATTACGGCCAAGGCCTTGCAGTGGATCGCGCGGGGAACGCCTACGTACCAGGAACCACCCAATCTACTGACTTCCCCACTGTCAATCCCTTCCAGGGCGGGAACGATGGAAGCTCCGACGCTTTTGTGGCCAAGGTGAACAACTCCGGCTCAGCGCTGAATTTCTCAACCTACTTGGGAGGCGCGTCGGCTGACGCCGGTCAAGGAATCACGGTGGATAGCTCCGGCAATGCTTATGTGACCGGTTATTCCTATTCCTCAAACTTCCCGACGCTAAGCCCTTTCCAGGGTGCGAACGCCGGACGTGCTGACGCATTCGTCGCCAAGCTGAGATGGGACGGTG
>CAYGYP010000153.1:0-5087 GCA_964354115.1 uncultured Candidatus Bathyarchaeia archaeon
GTAACCTTGAATACCTCGAGAAATTTGAGAAAAACGGGTTAGTATTCTCTGGAAAGAGCACCGATGGCCGCAGAATGGAAACTCTCGAATTACCAGACAAATTTTTCTTTTTTGCTTCACAATTCCACGGAGAATTCAAAAGCCGCCCTGGAAAACCTGACCCAGAGTACTATGGTTTTATCAAATCCTGCCTCTGCAAGAAGCTAGGCGAGCCCAAACCAGAGTTCCAGTAGCCTATGCACTGATTGTGCAGTCTAGTTTGAGCGGTGATAAGGTCTAACGAGCTCTTCAAGCATTGAGAGCATAGCTGGAACCTTGAAAACGATGTCTGTGTAAGTTATTATGCCCACAAGTTTCCCATCACTCATAACTGGCAGCCTCTTGGCTTTTTTCTTTGCCATAAGTCGCGCAGCCTCTTCAATACTTGCATTCTCATTGATGGTCACTACAGGACTTGTCATAACATGTCTAGCAGTCAGAGCCTCCGGCGCCAAGCATGGTTCAACCTGCCTGCTGAGAATGTCACGTTCCGTTATGATACCAACAGGCCTTCCGCCCTGAACAACTATCATCGAGCCTATGCTGAACTTGTTCATCGTAGCCACTACCTCCTTCATAGTAGTGTCTGGGCGCACAACTTTGACATCTTTTGACATAACATCCCTAACGATAACTATTGTCGCCATACAATCTCGTCTCCGAAGTCAACGTATAACCATTCTTTAGCTACAGTCATTTATCTGTTTTTGCGTGTTCATAATTTGCAGGCCATCTGAACGTAGGCGTCAATGCTTCAGCATGGTTTATATGGAGTAGACTGAATATTGAAAACCAAAGAAGGATGCTCATGAGCAAGTCCGTTGAGAACTTGAAAAATGCATTCGCTGGTGAGTCACAGGCGAACCGACGTTACTTGGCCTTCGCCAGGAAGGCTGACGAAGAAGGCTTCTGGCAGGTTGCGAAACTTTTCAGAGCCGCTGCAGAGGCAGAAACGATTCACGCATTAAATCATCTCAGGATAACGGGAGAATTGAAGTCAACAAAGGAGAATGTAGAGGCCGCAATCGCTGGGGAGACCTTTGAGTTCAAGAAAATGTACCCTGGATATGTGAGCGTAGCAAAGCAGGAAGCGAATCAACAGGCAGCTTGGAGTTTCGACGTTGCAAACAAGGTTGAACGAGTTCACGCTGGGCTGTTCACAAGAGCTGCCAAAGCCCTCAGAAGTGGCGAGGAATTGCCACAAGTTGACTATTACGTCTGTGGTGTTTGCGGAAACACCGTCGAAGGTGAGGCGCCGGAAAAATGCCCAATCTGTGGAGGACCGAGAGCAGGTTACTTCAAAGTAGCTTAGCATGAACGCCTATGAGTCAGACCGATTCTTCAGCTACATCAGGTTTTCGTGACCGCCTAGAAGCGGCAAAAGGTTATGCTGAAGTCTGGGAGATTGTCAAAGATACTGTCAAGTTCTCCTTAAACAAACGTAGAGACAGAATGATGCTTTTCCTTGACGACTTACCCATCCAACTCGGCGCTTACCACCCGATCGGAACCAACAATATCGTCCTGAACAGGACACTAGTACAGCTTGTCGAAGCCACTATCGAGTCAAAGCGAGTAGTCAACGCCTTGATTTACAACTTGCTCGTCCACGAATACCTGCATGCCTTGGGAGAGTATTCAGAGGAAGAAGTAAAAAGGATGGTCTACGAAGTAGCCAAGCAATGCTTCGGCGACAAACATATCGTGACAGAAATCGCGGAGAAAAGCCCATGGGCCCTGCTTAAGGGGATTCCGATAGAAGCAATCAACGCGCCCAAACGTGTCATGGAAATCGTGAAGAATTTCGAGAAGCCAGACGAGTACATAGTATAGCCTGATTTCCTCAAACCACTAAGCGTCCGTAATAATGGTTCGCATTCTAAGCATCGCTGTCTGAGCAGCCGCTGCACACAACCAAAACCTAAATTCGTGGGTTTAATATTGCATCTGCTGGTGGTTTGCATGAGTGGGAAGGCCGCAATTGGCACTGTTCGAGAGAACCTGCTCGTAAAAGATGGTAAGGCCTTAGTCAGCAGGATCAGGGCTGACAGAAACAGCTTAAAAGAGCGGATCTTGGAGGCAGTTGATTCGGTCGGCGGTTTTGCGAGAGTTGTTGAAAAGAGTGACCAGATTCTGTTGAAGCCCAACTTCAATACGGCCGATGCTCCTCCAGGGTCGAGTGATCCTGATTTTGTCAAGGCTGTCATAGAATTATTGTATGAACATGGTGCAGGTAGTGTACTCCTTGGTGAATCGTCCATGATGTCGGCCTCCACCCGTAAGATTTTCGAAGAGACAGGGATGCTCCGCAGGGCGCATGAAGCTGGGGCAGATGTGACGTTTTTTGATGAGGGCAGATGGATCAAGATCCGTACAGGCGGAAAATTCCTCAAAACTGTGAGCCTGCCCGAATCCGCGCTTGAACCAAGAAAGCTTGTTTACGTTTGTTGCATGAAAACGCATAAATGGGCAAAGTTCACGCTGAGTCTGAAACTATCAGTGGGTTTCATGAAGCCCAGTGAAAGAATAAGGTTGCACATGACACACATAGAAGAAAAGATCGCGGACTTGAACTTGGTCGTACATCCAAGCTTGATAATAATGGACGGCAGGAAATGCTTCATAAATGGTGGACCAGCATGCGGCGAGCTAGAAGAGCCTAATCTAATACTTGCTTCAGGTGACAGAATAGCCATAGATGTTGAAGCAATAAAAACGATCCAGAGTTTTGCAGGCAACAATCTGGAAGATGAGCCTTGGAGTTACACACAAATCAAGAAAGCGGTGGAACTGGGACTGGGGGCACAGAACGAACAAGCATACATGGTCATCAACGAATAAGAGGTTCGGAGCACGTTGGCGCTCGGTCGTGTTGCGAAGGAGTTTGCTAAGCTAAGCTTGAGTATGAAAGAGGTGCTTGGCATTTTGCTCATATGCGCCGCCTCCCTAGGGTACGGAGAGCGCGTGGACTTGATCCTATTCCAGCTTCTCAAAATGGATGACGTAAACAAGCTCATTTTCGTCCCATTCCCCATAGGTTTCACGCCATTTCTGCCTGAATTCTTTTAGGTTTTGATAGCCCTCTCGCCTTGAATCTTCCTCGTCGAAGTATTTCAGCTTCTTTCTCTCAACTGAGGTTATGCGCAGATCTGCGAATCGAGGTTCTCGGACAATTGCCTGTACAATTGCTCCCGCTCTAATCTTGGGATCAGGAATTGTGGTTCTTGAAGTTTGGGTTTTTTGGCCGTCGATTATATGCATCTTGTCATAAGTTGAGAATTGCAGTTCATATGGAGTTTCAGCAACCTCTTCTATGACCTCTTCAATCGATCTTTCTGGCTCGCGAGCCATTTTTTCGATGACTTGAGTTCTTTCTTTGACAGGAAGCCGCTTCTCCGCCAGCTTCTTAATTAATTCGATCTGTTTTTCTGGCTCTTTGATTGAGCGCCCCACTTTCAGGGCCGTAGCGTAATCGATTTTTCCCTCCGGCACGCTTCCTGAAATGGTAGACGGAGCGACGAGCTTCTGGGCTTCCTGCGGAACGACTTCGGCGGATCTGAGCCAGACAGATATTGTGTCTGAACTGACGCCGATCCTGCTTGCAATCGCGTTTTGGTTAGGGTATTTTTCAGGGCAGTTTTCCAGCAAGTATTTGCACACGTTTCCTTTTTCAATAGCACTGAGTTCATCCCGGTGAACATTCTCAATCAGGTTTAATTGAACCACTTCATCATCGCTATATTCTCTCACAATTGCAGGCACTTTTTCAAATCCTGCCTGCTGGGACGCCCTGTATCGTCTTTCACCTACTACAACTTCAAAGTCGTCGTCCACGGGTCTGACTATTATTGGTTCAAGCAGCCCGACTTCCTTGATGCTTTTTGCAAGTTCATTGAGGCGTTCTAAGTTGACCTCCAACCGTGGGTTAAGTTTGCTTGGATGTATCCTTCTCAGCTCGATTTCCATCAATGTCTCAGGCATGGACTTTTACCCTCTCTCACACTATGATAAGTATTCAAGTCTATTTCTATTTTAGGAATTCCAAGCGCCCCCGGATCGAGTGTGACCATCAAGCAACGTCAACTGGCTCTAGAGTCCTATCTGGGAGGCGGCGGCCTTCAATCCGTTCAGTGACACCTCAAAGAATTTCTCTTTAGGAATGCCGATTTCCTCGCAGACCATTATCCTTTCTCTTTCAGCACCTCTTGCAAAGTCCTTATCCTTAAACTTCCTAGTCACAGTCTCAGCCTTCACGTCTGCCAGCTTCTTAGAAGGCATGACCAGGGCACAAGCCACGAGCAATCCTGAGATGGCGTCACATGCGATCAGGGCCTTCTCCATCATGGTTTCCGGCTTGACTCCGGTGTGTATGGAATTGTGTGCTTTTATAGCCCTGATATGCTCGTCTGGCGTCTTCCCGCTCAGAATTCCTTCAGCCAGAAGACCATGCTTTTCCGGCGTGGCTTCAGTCTTCTCATAGTCAATGTCGTGGAGCAGACCGAGCATACCCCAAGAGTCCTCGTTTTGACCTAATTGTCTAGCTGCGCTTCGCATTATGGCTTCAACCGCAAGCATATGGTAAACGACATTTCTTTTTGAGACATGCTTCGTGATTAGGCTGGTAGCTTCGGCGTGGGTTAGCAATAGTATCGCCTGTACCTTGTTGAGCATTCACCTTTTATTAACTTCTGCATTTCCCGGCACTTTAGTTACTCAGGTTCCCCATACATTTGGTCTGGCGCAAGGATTTCTGGGTACTTGCTTCGCAATGCACAGCGGACCGAGAAACATAGGTGACATGCGTCCGCGTAGTATTCATCGTGCGGCAGGGCAAACTTCTCGACCAAGGCTACTGGTCCTCTGCGAATTAGAGGTTCAAGAATTGCATTCTCTTCAGGTTTGTGCTCATTGATTATTCTAGAGAATGGCTTTTGCCAAGCATTGCCGATTGAAATTCCTTGACAGACATGCACATGCCCGAGCGGGTCGACGTGAACCCTTTCCGGGCTCGTGAGGTTTTCGTAGGGGCATTTGGTGAACTCGCTCCA